>JAPYPM010000170.1 GCA_029937635.1 Nitrospinaceae bacterium | reverse complement strand
CCTTTAAAAACCGATTGGAAAAAAAAGATTCTGTCGTCTCAATGTCGCCAGTGTCAAGGTGGGTAAACTTTTCAACCATAACATGAACCTCCGTAAAAAATTCAAGTTAGAAACCGGAATCAGCTTTCAAAAAACTATGTAATTATATTTGTAATCAGCACCTCCCTTAGAGTCGAAGTAACACTTCTATAAAAAAAGATATACACTGTCTAAAATTTACGCAACGTTATTAATTGCCAGCACTCTTCCTCAAGGAGTGCTGGTATTATTTTGTAAGTTTTGAACTTAATCTTTGCTTCGACATTTGATAGAGAATAGCGATTGTATCGGATACTTAGATCGTCTCTCCATTGTTGAAGAAGATAAGAAAAATCATCCTGTTAGTTTGTTGCGTTATGCTTATTCATGAAATTGTGATGGTGTGTTTATCTGGCGTATTAGTTCAGAGGGAAACAGTACGCCAATATAGGAACAATGGGTGGCACTTTGCTTGGGGAGTTAGTCCTCTTATGATTTGTACCGTGTATTATTTTATGGATTAAGCCGGGGTTGTATTGGGTACTATGCTGGATAAAAACTGGTTTTACTTCAGATCCTTCTAATAAACCAGACCAGTCAGAAATAAGAACAAATGATGACGACAAAAAAGTGGATTTCTAATATTTTTGTTAATGAGTACAAGTAAAATGGGCGTATGTGTTTTATCAAATGTAAGAAATGTAGAAAAGAAGTTAGTAATCAAGTAGATTTTTGTCCTCGAGGTTATCGAAAAATTCCAATTCTTGAGTAGTAGATAAAACCTAAGGTTCAAAGCTAGATTCTAGAGTAACTACCTTTTCTAGAGTTGTAATATTAAAGGTGTGTATGAGTTATTTTTTTACACAAAAAAATAAATTACGGAAATTGAATAAGACCACAAATAAATTGCGAATTATAATTTTGGTTTTCTTTTTAATTTTCGTTAGCTGGCCTTTAGCGGTTTTAGCTCATCAGCCCAGAATAGTCGAAAGCGAAAAAATTAATGTTACTAAGCCAGAAATATCCAAGGCTTACTATGGCAAACTTTCGGGAAAACCGCACATTTATATCATTAGTGCGAGCTCCTCCATTGATTTATATATAAATATTTTACTACCTTTTAATGAAGGGCCAGAGAAAAATGTGCTGGTCAAAATTTTCAAGGATGATCAGTCTTTAGTAAGCCTTAGTCCAAGTAAAGAAGATTGGAAAGAATTTTTTGAGCCATTTGGCCAAAGCATGTATTGGCAGGGTCCTGAATTTAAAATACGTGCTGATGCTGGGAAATATAAAATTCTTGTACAAAGCAGGGAAAAAAATATCAGATATGTTTTGGCTATCGGAGAAACTGAGTCCTTTGGTGGAATAGAGAGCCTAAAGGCAATTTTAGTTATTCCTAAGTTAAAGAGAATTTTTTTTAATGAGTCGCCTGTCAGTTTTATATTATCTCCCCTTGGATGGGGGTATATTTTACTTTTAAAAGTTTTGGCGCTTTTGCTGGGATGGGTTATCTTAAAAGTATTAAAAGTCAGTGGCATCAAAATTCAAAAGGAGTATTTTAAGAAGTTTGCTAGGCACATCATGTTTTGATGTCCGGTCTTGCTCTTTTTATGACCCTAGTAAGTTGGTGCCATCTTAAGGTATCTAAACAGAATAAAACATAAATAGAATCCGGTATGTATGGCGGGTATTAAATACGATGACTGCTAAGAAAAAAGCTCGTTCGATAGGGGCAAAAATATGGAGTTTATTAAAAACTAACTCTACCTCCAACAGCCCATCGCCACAAGTTCCTGACGTAGTGCCCGATGCGTCTATCGTCTTGCACCTTGCTCATAAAGCTGAAAGTTTGCTAAGAAGTTCTTGGGGCTATTGATAGCCCCTTAGGCTTAAAGCTATATCCTAAAAAGTCGAAGCCTTTAACGATCCGACCTGTTTCCCATAAGTATCACCCACTAGGAATTCAGTGATCAAAAATGCTATAGCTTGATAAACTTTAGTCATCGTATGGTTGCCTCGGTAGTGCTTCCAGAAATTTGGCCTATTCCATTTATTAACTCTGATTCGGTAGTGCTTCCAGAAATTTGGCCTGTTCCATTTATTGACTCTGCCTCGGTAGTGCTTCCAGAAATTTGATCTATTCTCTTCGTTGGCTCTGATACTTTGGTATCTGAACCTTCCGAAAATTTACCTTTCGACCCATGAGAAAAGTCTTGGGAATAGTAAAGTAGGGTCGATACTATTATGGTAATAATACTGGCAATAATCAGCGCAATCCAAGAGTCCTTGTTCATAACCAACTCTCCTTTAATTTAGATTAATGACTAACTGTAAAACCCAAAACAATGTTAATTAACATTATCATTTTATTAAAGGTATAAAAATGAAAAAAACTTTGGAACAACGAAAAGGATATTACAGAAACTGAGTATTGCGCAGATTATGGATCCTAATATATATAAAAGGAAAGGGTTATTTTATGTTAATTGCAGGTATAAGCAAAGTGAGGGGGGATCATTTTTCGTTTGGAGTATAATTGTCCTATGTATTTAAAAGGCTCATCATACACTTTGATAAATTTGCTACAGAAGGTTTTTCGGCATTAAGTTTACTAAGGGATTTTCTTTTTGATTAATACCACATTACCAAAAATATAAACAAGCTTCCTAAAGTTGTAGTCTCACTTCTTTTAGTGAGGACAAACAAATCATATCATTCATCTTTTTCAGCTTCGTGATTTTCCTGACTCCAAACTCCATCAGGTGCACAACGAATGCAACGGATTTGATTAAAAAGTACGTCCCAATCACCATCAATAGCAGTAAAGTCGAGCAGGCATCGTAAGGCTTTAGACTTATCCCCAAGTTTGTATTTTCCCGCTGCTTACTACAACATCTTCACCAAATCTTCTTGAACGTCAAATTCCACCAATATCTTTTTACCTGCCATATTATTTTCCTTTCAAAGATTGTTGCTAAGTAAGTATTTTTCTTAAGCTCTCATTATAATTCTAACCCCGGGCTCCTGCAGCTATAAGAATTTTTTCAAGCAGAAACTCCGGTAATATCCGTTTGAGAGAGGCAAAAATGTAAGTTGGTTTGGTAACATAATACCGAGCTTTCGGTTTGGAGCTTTCCAGAGCGCGTAAAACCTTCTCCAAAACTGCAGTGGCGGGCAAAGTAAATGGTAAAGGCGCGGTTTCCTTGGTTAATCTTTCTTCCATAACCTCATATTGTTTGCGAAAATGACTAGATTTAGCGTCAATGTTTTCTTTATATTTTGCGTAGGCATTTTGACGAAACTTTGCTTCTATAGGCCCTGGCTCGATGATTGAAACAAAAATATCCGTTCCCTTCAATTCCATTCGTAGTGTATCCGAGAGACCCTCTAAAGCATGTTTACTTGCAGTATATGCCCCGCGAAAGGGAAGAGAAATGAATCCAAGAATAGAACTATTTTGGATTATCCTCCCATAACCTTGTTTACGCATTGTTGGCAGAATTAGATTTGTTAACTCCAGATAACCGAATACGTTTGTTTCAAACTGTTCACGTAAAACCTCACGTCTCAAATCCTCTACGGCTCCCGGTTGACCAAACCCACCATTATTAAATAATGCGAAAAGTTTACCCTCGGTTTTATTCAAAACCTCATTCACAGCTCCTTTAATGGAAGCCGAATCATCAAGATCCAATTGAAAGCTTTCCATTCCTTTATTTAAAAGAGCTTCGACATCCTCATTCTTACGGGCAGTTGCAAATACCCTATATCCGCGTTTTAATAAACCTTCAGCTACGCAAAGGCCTATACCCGAAGAACATCCAGTAATTAAAATTGATTTCTTTTCCATAGCTTTATCCTTTAAATTCAGGCTATCTAAGCGAACAGCAGCTAATTCGGTATAATAATTCCCAATTTGAAATAATTATGCCTAACTTAAGATGTAGAATTCATGGGGCACCAACAAATATTTTTTGAGAATGATTAAGTTTTGGGATAAATTAGAGAGAAAATATCTGATGTAAATATATATAATTATAACTTATCAAATAAAAAAACGGGATGAAAAAAACTTCGAAAATAATGGAACTTAACTATATATTCTGCGGGTATTGCGCAAAAAAAAACCAACCTTCCTACAACTTTTGCACCGAATGTGAAAAATCTCTCAAAAATAAAGAATCTAAAGTCGATGTAAATCAAATACTACCAGAGAAGCAGCCTAACAAAAAACTTGAGGAGACAAATAGATCATCTATAGAAATATTGAATAATGTTTTTGGTTTTAATTCATTTAAAGGTCTTCAAAAAAAAATAATTGACCATGTCAATGCAGGGGGTGACGCTATAATACTAATGCCAACAGGTGGAGGCAAATCTCTCTGTTATCAAATCCCCGCATTATTCAGAGATGGATTAGGACTAGTAATTTCTCCGTTGATAGCTTTAATGCGTGATCAGGTTGAATCGCTAAAGCAATCAGGTGTTAGGGCAGCAACCATAAACTCATCTCTCTCGCATAAAGAAGTTAAAGAAGTAGAACAAAAAATATTAAAGTGCTCTCTGGATATACTGTATGTATCCCCTGAAAGAATGTTTGCAGAAGGATTTTTAAAAAATTTAAAGAAAGTAAAATTAAGTTTAATTGCAATTGATGAAGCACATTGTGTTTCTCAATGGGGTCATGATTTTCGACCAGAATATTTAAAGTTAAATATATTGAAATGCCATTTTCCTAGTGTGCCGATACTTGCTTTAACGGCAACTGCTGACGGTCCAACTCGCCGAGATATAATAAATCAATTAAAAATAAAAGAAGATAATTTATTTGTTTCTAGTTTTGATAGACCAAACATTAAATACACAGTTGTTCCTAAGGAAGAGTCAAAAACAAAATTGATAAATTTTATTAAAGAAAACCATTCAGGGGATTCGGGTATAGTTTATTGTATCTCAAGAAATAAAGTTGAAAACATAACTAAATTTTTAATTGAAGAGGGATTTAACGCATTCTCATATCATGCTGGTATGGATAAAAATCTCAAGAATATAAATCAAGATAAATTCTTTAAAGAAGAAGGTGTCATCATGGTTGCTACTATTGCTTTTGGAATGGGAATTGACAAACCAGATGTACGTTTTGTTTGTCATTTGGATCTACCTAAGAGCATGGAA
>JAPYPM010000169.1 GCA_029937635.1 Nitrospinaceae bacterium | reverse complement strand
GAATCAAGCTGCAAATTCAACGAGAAAAGTTTTAGAAGATGCTATGAACAAGTTTAATTTGAATAGCAAAAATTAAGCTCTCCTCAGACTACTCTGACTTAAAAAATTCTTTAAAAACTCGTATAAGGTATTCTTGATCTTCTGAGCCCGCCATTTCTCGAATTGAATGCATTGATAACATAGGGCTCCCAATATCTACCGTGCGAATACCGAGGTTGGTAGCCGTAACTGGACCAATCGTGCTACCACATCGCATGTCCGACCTAACAGAAAACTTCTGAACTGGGACTTTAGACCTTCTACATAATTCTTCGAACTGTGAAGAAGTCACACCTTCAGTAGCATATTTTTGTCCGGAATGACTTTTGATCACTGGACCAGCATTTATCATCGGCATGTGATTACCATCATGCATTTCTGCATAGTTAGGATGAACTGCGTGTGCCATATCTGCAGATATAAATAATGACCTTGCAATCCCCCTCATCAATGCCTCTCTTGATTGTTTTTTGGTTGTAGATATTCTTTCTAAAATATCCTTTAGAAAAGGGGAACTCCCACCTTGGGCTGTGTCACTACCTATTTCTTCATTGTCATAAAATACTAAAACATGTGTAGCCACATTTTTTTTAGGTGATTCTAGTAAAGCGGCCATGGCAGCATGACAGGAAGCAAGGTTATCTAATCGGGAAGCAAACAAAAACTCACTATTTGCTCCTGCAAATGTTCCCTTTTGCAAATCATATAATTGCATTTCTAAACCAAGAATATCTGCAGATTTACATCTCAACTCTTCAGCTACTAAATCCGCCAACAGTGTTTTAGATTTTGTTTTTCCATCGACTAAAGCCAAAATTGGAGGGAGATGATTTTGAGGATTCAGTACCAATCCTTTTTCATTCACTGATCTATTTAAATGTATTGCCAGTTGAGGAATACGTAATAAAGGACGATCAAAAGTAATTAGTCTAGATACACAACCATAATCTACAAGAGTTGCCTGATTATTTGCTCGAGAATGGCTTTTCGATACCTTTCTGGTAGGCAATTCTTTTAATATTACTCTTCCTGCCAATGACAAATCTCTATCTGTCCAGGTTGACAACAATGCTCCTCCATAAACCTCAACGCCTAGTTGGACATAACCATTTTTAAGGTATACAGGATTAGGTTTCAAACGAAGATTAGGACTATCTGTATGTGCACCAATTATTTTAAAACCAGATTCTTCTGAAGCTTTTAAGCCAACAGAAAATACCACTAACGA
This sequence comes from Nitrospinaceae bacterium, assembly GCA_029937635.1. Taxonomy (GTDB): domain Bacteria; phylum Nitrospinota; class Nitrospinia; order Nitrospinales; family VA-1; genus Nitromaritima. The sequence goes on along the minus strand of JAPYPM010000169.1, from coordinate 3,952 downwards.
TGACCCATTACGTGACACATAATATTTTCCGCCTGAGGATAAGTTCCATTTATCCTGCTCATATAATTGAACATACCCTGCACTTTTAAGTTGGTCTTCAAAAGATTGGACCACATGGAAGGGCGTTGGGGATTTATTGATGAGTTCGATTAAGGATCTACTTCTATCTAGATATTTTTTTTTATTTATTTTCATTCAATTAAATTTTTTAAAAAATTAAATAAATACCAAGAACATATTTTAGATATTTCAACCGATGCTAGCAAAACTAAGGTACCTTTTCTAATTGAACCACTAAAAGTTAAATCTAAAATTGAACTCGTGAGTAATTTATTTTAGTATTGTGGAACATTGATAGTCTAGTCAAACTCTTAGAGTAAAGAGAACAATTATGGGGACACTTATAAAGGCTGATTTTCGAACCAAACTATCATTAAAACTTTCTCAATACAGGTCGAAAGACAAGACCCCAGAGTATCAGAAAGAAATTTTCTCTGAATTATTCTCTAAGTTTCCACAGTTCAAAGCGCACGTAGCAGCCTATGTTGAAAGAAACTATTGTGGTGTTGTTATCAACGATGAGGACCATAGTAACCCAGTCACATTGATTGAGCTGCTAAGCCCCGACGAGCTAAGAATGTTAAATAGGTGGATCGCGGATCGAAGCAGACCAAGATTCACTCGACAAGAATAGAATGAGAAAAAATAAATTACTTAACTGCCACCCCAATATCTAGAATTTTGGCACTTTGTAGTATACCCATAATCTTAATGACATGACCATAGGGCAAGTTTTTATCTGCTCTTATAACAGCCGCATTATTTTTACTTAGCGAAATTTTAGAAAGAGCTAATTCAAATTCTTCGAGGGTCACTTTTTTTCCATTCAAGAAAATATTTTTATCGACTGTCAACTCGACCTTAACCGGATCTTCAGTCTCACTTGGTAATGACGATGTTGATGAAGGTAGAGAGATATCCATCTGCCGCTTAAAATCTACAAATACGGTAGACACCATAAAAAATATAAGCAAGAGAAACACCACATCAATAAGCGGTGTCAAGTCCAACGAAAAGTTTTCTTCATGTTCACTTCGAAAACGCATTGAATCTAACCATTCAGGATTTTTTTAAATTATTCTATTCTTCTCTATTCGTCTTCTTAGACTTACCTTGCTTTTCCTTCTCTTTTTTCTCACGCATGGCCAAGAATGATAGTTCCTCTATAAGCTGAAAAGAAATCTCTTCCATTTCAAAAACATAACGATCAATTTTTGCTCGAAAATAATGATATAAAACCAAAGCTGGAATACCCACTACCATCCCTGCTGCTGTTGTAATCAAAGCCTCTGAGATACCACTGGCAACCAAACCTGGGTTCCCTGTTCCACTTTGTGAAATGACATTAAAAGCCTTAATCATTCCAAAAACAGTACCTAATAATCCCATCATAGGGGTGATATTTGCGATTGCACCTAACGTGCGCAAATTAGAGTTAAGTAAAGAGGCCTCATGCTGACCTGCACCCTCAATAGCCCGCTCAATTTCATCAACCTTCTCTCCAAACCTCAATAATCCAGTTTTGAGAATACGCGCTAACGAAGTGTCATGGGCAGCGCATAACTGTAATCCCAACTGGAGATCATCCCAGTTCCAATGAGTACGGAATCTATCAAGAAAAGTAGCATCAATAATATTCTTTCGACGTAAATTGTAAGCTCGTTCTAGCCCAATTCCAACCACAAGAATAGAGCAGAAAATTATGGGGTACATCATCCCCCCTCCTTTTTCTACAAAAGAAAGAATCCCTAAGTTCGGACTAGGATTGACTACTTCTGCAGCAAACAAATCAGAAGAAAAACCAACCACTAAAATTACTAGTAATATTTTATACTTTACTTTTGAAGTTAAATTCATACTTATTAAATTTCTTAAGATTTAATACGCCTGCATTTTAAATGAACACATCTTGTAACTAATCAATGTTTATAGCATGATTAAAATAATCATAGCAAGGCTGAGACAAAAAACATCCACTTCAAAACACTTTGGTGTATATTGTAAAATACCTAACTATTTTGATTATTTTATAAACTTCACAATCTATTATAAATTTTTCACAATGTGCTTTCGTCCTTTTATCACCATAATAATTATTACCAGTCTTTTAACAATTTATTCTTGCTCATTTTTTGACAAAGAAATATTACCCGATTCTCCTAAAGAATTTCTTAAAGAGGGGATTAATGCGCTTAAATTAGGCCAAACCCTTCGAGGAAGAAAACTCTTTTCACAACTCATTGAAGATTACCCAGACAGCAAAGAACGAACACATGCGCTATTGCTTCTAGCTAGGTCCTACTATTCTTATGAAGAATATGAAGAAGCAAAGGTTAAATTCCAAAAATTTATCCAATTATACCCTAGACATAAAAATATCGATCGAGCTTATTTTTTTAAAGCCATGTCAGACTTCAAAAGGGTTGATCTTGCCGCAAGGGATCAGACTTCTACAAAAGAGGCTCGCAAAGGATTCCAAGATTTAATTGACCAGTTTCCAAAAAGTCAATACGTAGAGCAAGCTAAACAAAAAAAAGATGCTTGCGACTTCAAATTAGCAAAACATGTTCTTGAGGTAGGAAAATTCTACTTCCGCACAGGGTCTTATCTTTCAGCAATTTCTAGGTTTAAAAGCCTCATGAATAACCATTCAAAACAAAAATTTTTTGATGAGGCTGCGTTTCTTTTAGCAGAATCGCATTATCATGAACAAAGTTTAAAGCAGGCCTTTTTACTTTATAAAAAATTTTTAAGTGACTATCCTAGAAGCTCGTTCTCACTTGAAGCAAAAAAAAGGCTTATAGCTTTACGTAAAAAAAAATGAAAACCATAATAACCTTCAAAACTAAATGCTAAAAGTCTACTAAAAAGATCTTTAACACAACGCTCATCTTAATCTAGTAAAAAATTATATACTATATACTTTTACGAGCAAGTAATATCGGAGAGATTAAACTCTAAAATTAGCAGGTTGTTGATCGACCTTCCAGAACGGTAAAACATATTACAAGAATACCTTTTAGTTTTGATGAAGAATCAAAAATATTAGATTAGCTAGGTGTGCCCCTCGATGAATCCACCAAATTATAAAACATGCGAAAGTAAAATTAAAAAAAACTGACTCCAATTTTTCACTTTAACTTTTGAGTTATCAACTTAAACTAATTCTAAGTAAATCTTTTTAAATGTTATTAATTTTTTCTACATGGGTCTTTGCTTACGCTCTTGGTTCTATCCCGTTTGGAGTTTTGTTTGCCCGCACTCAAAATATTGATCTACGTGCACACGGTAGTAAAAATATTGGTGCAACCAACGTCGCTAGGTTAATAGGTAAAAAAGCAGGGGCTTTAACCCTTTTAGGAGATATGCTTAAAGGATGGCTGGGAGTAGCTATCGTGTCATTGGTCTCAAACGACCCTTTTACGGTTGCTGGGGCAGGTATTATGGTTTTTCTTGGCCACCTCTTTTCATTGTTTTTAAAATTTAAAGGCGGAAGAGGTGTTGCTACTGGACTAGGTGTCCATTTATATATAATGCCGATACAAACATTGGGAGCTGTAGCAGTATTTTTTTTCACCTTGCTGGTTTCAAAATATATTTCTCTTAGTTCTATCATCGCATCAATAGCTTTACCAATATTTGGTATTTTTTTTGACACACCAATGTTTTATAAATACATGTCTTTGGGGATTGCCATACTAATAGTAAGCAAACACTATGAAAATATTTGCCGCATTGCCACCGGAACTGAACCACGTTTTCTTAAAAAATAGAATTTGACAAACCTGTTAAGGAAAATATAATAAGTTACCCTTGAAATTCTTAATTGATCAGATAATCGCGGGAGTAACTCAGTGGTAGAGTGCAACCTTGCCAAGGTTGAAGTCGAGGG
>JAPYPM010000168.1 GCA_029937635.1 Nitrospinaceae bacterium | reverse complement strand
GGCTCAGCAAGAGGGGGAACGGTTTGTGGACAAAATGCCGTTTGTTGACCTTGTTATAGGGCCTGATGGAGTGGAGCATATTGTCCAGATTATAGACGAGGTTAAAGAAAAGAAAGTACCGGTAGTGCGGACTGAATTTGATACAGACACAAATTACAAAATTCCTGAGCTTTACGGGAAAACTCCATTGAACCCTGGCTCGAGTACGTTTGTTAATATAATTAAAGGTTGTGACAAGTTTTGTACCTTCTGCGTAGTTCCTTTTACGCGTGGTCGAGAAAAAAGCCGAGAAGCCGAAGAGATTGAACAAGAGGTTCGACTTTTAGTCTCAAGAGGTGTACGAGAGATTGTTTTATTAGGACAAAACGTCAATGCTTATGGAAAACGGGGACTAAAACGACCGGTTCCTTTTCATGAATTATTATATCGAATCGCGTCGATATCTGGTTTGAAGCGCTTAAGATTCATGACGAGTCATCCAAAAGATTTTACTAGTGAATGTATTTCGGCTTATCGAGATATTGATATTTTGGTTAATCATTTACACCTTCCTGTACAAAGTGGAAATAATCGTATTCTCAAAGAAATGCGTAGAATGCATACGATAGAAGAATATATTTCCATAATAGAGGAACTTAAAATGGTTGTACCAGATATGGCATTATCCACCGATATCATTGTAGGTTACCCGGGTGAATCGGAATCAGAATTCGAAGATACTCTTGATTTGATGGAAAAAATAAAATTCAATAATAGTTATATGTTCAGTTATAGTTCGCGCCCTAATACACCAGCCCAGGATTTTCCGGATACAGTTCCGCAGTCAATGAAGTCAGATCGTTTGCAAAGAACGATTGAATTGCAAAAAAGATTAACTCTTGAACAAGGTAAAAAATTTATAGGGAAGGAAGTAGAAGTTTTGGTAGAAAGTGAGAGTTCTAAAGCAGATGCAGATTTTAGAGGGCGAAGTGCTCAATATTGGTCAGTTCATTTTAAAGGAGATGAAAGACGGATTGGCGAAGGTGATATGGTAAAAGTTATTGTGGAAGAAGCTACCGGTCATGTGCTAAAGGGCCGAGGGGTTTTCTTGAAGGAAAATAAAAAATTAAAAACTGGGGAGCTAAAAAAAGCTGCGTTGTCAAGATAGACTAAAAAAACGTTTTATTTAATAGAAACCAAGTTGCGAATAAATTTCATCTTCTAAGGAAGCTGCATGAGGGAAAATAATTTTAATGGTAAGCCTTGCATCATGAATGAATTTTAGATCTGGGATGACAGACCGATCAGCTAGGCGGGACAATGTTTCTCTACAAAAGTGATCTAGATCGTGAATTTTATCTAAAAGATCTTGTGGTAAATCCTTCAGCCCGACCTCGTTTTTTTCAAGGAATCTTAAACTTTCTATCAAGCTAAGCTTGATACTAACGGTCTGGTCACGAAGGGTAGAGATTACTTTAGATTCAGGTTGTTTTAAATCAGAGTAGATTTTCTTTAATAGTTTTCTAAGGTGCTTATAGAATACTTTTTGTTGATTATTGTTACTGAAAATTTTTCCTTCCCCCAAAAATAATATATTGAAAACGGATTCTAATTTATAGGCTTCCGATCCCATAACTGTATATAGAATGGATACAAATTCATCCTTGTTGAATGCAAGCTTCAAATCATAGAATATTTTATCTAGTGATCCGATTTCACCCTTGGATACTCTTGGTTTTTCTTCGCAAACCAGATTGTTGAGATAGTTATTCGATCCTGGAACCAGTCTTCCCCCACCTTTTTCACAACCTACTACTTCAAGCTCAGTTAGCGATTCTATGAAATCTACAAAAGAAAACGCTGGGACATTAAGTAATTTTTTGTCGATATGATAAAGAGTGTATAGAACCTGCTTTTCAATCCCCATTGAACAAAAAGAATCAAGTGTACAAAGTTTTTTTAGGGTTTTTTCCATAGATAAAAAAAGTGACCGCATTTTTAGACGAGCTAGGTGCTTTGTCCTTTTGTAGCAAGGTTGAACTTGGAAAATACCTTTTTCATAGTCTGCAAGTTTGATGGATAAAAAATCACCCTCTTCTAGTTTATTTTTGTGGATAATGTGACTTATATCCCAGGCCGTAACTAGTAGCGAACTTTTTTCTAATGCCCAATTATTTAATTTGATTTCATCGGGAAAGTGGACTGGAGAAGAGTATTGATAGTAAGGAACAATATCTTCGATAAGAAATGGTAGTTTCTGTTTTGCTATTTCGTTGCTCTCTGAATAAAGAAAAGTAAGGTCAGACTCTTTTTTTTTATTTGAGATAAAAGGGATTAGTCTATGTCCTGGCAAAAAAACTTTATTGTTGATTTCAAAACTATTTAAGCGAATCGATAAAGGAAGGTTTTTGATTTTTTGCAAAGCTAGAGGAATAGGTAAAAAACAATTTCCATTCGTTTCGATTAGATCATTATGGGAGGATAATTTTTTCTTTAACCTCTTTAAGGTAGAAGTTGGTATTTCTTGGTGCCATAGGGCTAGAATTTTTTTTTCAAAATCATCGGATGTGAAGGAGGTATTGGACTTAAGAATTAAGTTCTCAGCTAATTTATTAAGTGTTAATTTGGCGGGCATATTTTAAGAGCCTGTTTACTAAACGTTAGGGCAGTCGATGTTGAGGTTACTTAGGAAACAAGTAGTTTTCTTTTGTTGAAATATTTTTTATGTATATGAATACTACTAATGGAAAAAATATCTATAAAAAAAGAATATCTTTATAGATTTTCAACAATCTCATCAAAGAAAATAACATATCTCTCTGAAAGAAGAAACTGATTTAGAGTAAAAAAATCATTTTCAATTTTTTAAAGTATATTTTTATGGAGATATGATATTCTTTGGCTATAATTTATACTAAACAGCGGTAAATTTTTTTAAATCACTTTCAATTAGTATTAAACTTAATTTAAGCTATTAGAAACAGCAATACATGGAGCTTTATTATGGCACTCAATTTAGAGCCAGTTTATAGAGAAATCTTTGAAAAATTTAAGACGCGTAAAAAATTTTCAATTCGAATTGTTGAAAAAAACATATTAACTGTTGATCAAGATGAAGAGATTTGTGGGCAAAAAGAACCACGTGCCTTTGAGTTTAAAAGCCCAAAAGAATTTGAAGAGTTTGTACGCTTAGAAAACCAGTTTGAAAAGGACATTGAGAGTCAACTTCAAGGCAATAAAATGCCTTACCGCTGATTTTTCGGAATGGTGATATTTTAAATCAAGCAAATGCAGGGTTGTTTTATCTCGAAAACTTCCCCAGCACGAGAGCTGAATTTTTACTTCCAAAAGATATACAATTACTTATAGCAATACTAAGATTTTTCTCCCGCCCTATATTTGGGACGTAATCCAAATTGCACTCTGGATCAGGACTTTCTTGGTTGATGGTTGGTGTTAAAAAATTATTACATAAAGAAAGTAAAGAAACGGTAACACCAAGTGCTCCTGATGCCCCCTGAGGGTGACCGGTCATAGATTTAGTTGAGCTTACTGGGATTTTTTGGGATAGGCTGTTGAATAAATTTTTAACAGCTAGAGTTTCTACTTTGTCGTTAACGATCGTTGAAGTACCATGAAAGTTAATATAATCGACTTGATCCTTATTTATTTTTGCATCTTTAAGTGCTAAATGGAGTGCTCGGCTTGATTGTTTCCCGTCGGGCATAATAGCTACTCTATGATATGCATCACAAGTTGATCCGTATCCAAGAACCTCGCCATAGATTGGTGCGTCACGTTGATTTGCATGTTCTAACTCCTCAAGAATCAACATCCAACTTCCTTCTGATAACACAAAACCATCTCGATCTAGATTAAAGGGACGAGAGCCGCGCGTTGGGTCATTGTTATATTGAGTTGGGTTGACTCGCATTCGCTCGAATCCAAGCATCATAGCTGGAGTAACACAAGATTCAACACCACCAGTTAAAACCCATTTTTCTTGTCCGGAGCGAATAGAATTAAATGAATATCCGATTGCATCTGTAGAACTCGTGCACCCGTTTGAGAGAACATGGCTTCGTCCCTGAAGACCGAAATACATAGAAATCTCACTTGAAAGCATTCCAACTAACGAATTTGAAATAGCATATGGACTGATTTTATTCTTTTGACCAGAGAAAAATATTTCAAATTGTTTTTCAGAGAAATCAAACCCAGCACCTCCTGTTCCTACTATAATACCGAGACTTTCAAAATCTTCTTCATTGAATTGGGCCAGGTCTATCGCAGAATCATGGAGTGCTTCTTTTGAGGCGGCAATTGCTAACGGAACAGATCGGGAAAGTTTTTTAAGGTCTGTCTTTGAAAAATATTCTAAGGGATCAAAACCTTGAACTTCCCCCGCTATTTGACATGATAAACCAGTAGGATCAAAACTCGAAATACGCACGATTCCACTGATGCCACTGCAGGTGTTTTCCCAGAATTTATTTTTCCCTATCCCGTTTGGACTTATCGCACCTAAACCTGTAACTACTACTCTACGGGGCATATTTATTTTTATAATAAAATTAAGCTATGTAAATTATGTTAGCATAATGAACTAAATAAGTGCAGCGCTTCTTACAAAGAGTCGGTTCATTAGTTTAGCTATTTTTTTGGTTTACTAGCGCGACCATTTAAATTTTTTATATGTATTTAACTCCAACCTCTTTCTGAAAAGCCTTATACCAAGAGGCAGTTCAGGATCCAATAACTTGAATAATAAACTTTCCCTAAAAGATTTAACCGGTCAAATGATCATCACCGGGTTTGGTGGTACCTGTCTCAATTCTGAGTTAGAGAAGCTGATTGTAAAATCTCGTATTGGGGGCCTAATCTTATTTGAGCGCAATTTTGAAGAACCAGATCAATTGATAAAATTGATAAACGATCTCCAGTCTTTAGCAAAATCCTGCCCCGCTTCTGTTCCATTATTTATTTCTGTGGATCAAGAAGGAGGCCGTGTAGCGAGGCTGAAAAGTCCATTCAGCAATTTTCCGCAGCCAAGTTGTCTTGGGAAGGCTCAATCCGAATCACTTGCCCATCGATTTGGGCTAGCACTTGGTCGAGAAATGCATGCAGTAGGAGTAAATATGGTTTATGCACCGGTCCTTGATGTTAATACGAATCCAGAAAACCCCATTATTGGGACAAGAGCTTTGAGTGATATTCCAGAGTGGGCAGGCCGGATGGGTAAGGCTGTTATAG
>JAPYPM010000167.1 GCA_029937635.1 Nitrospinaceae bacterium | reverse complement strand
GAGATATTACCTGCTGTCCCGTGTCAGAATAATGCAATTTTGGTATAACAGCGTCACGAGGACTGGTAGAACACCTAAATGAAGAAATGGAAAATGGTTTTCCTCATTCTAAAGAATTAGACCATATATCCATTAAGGCAAGTGGTTGCCCTAACTCATGCGGTCAACACCATATCGCTTCTATAGGATTTCATGGCGGAGCCAAAAAACTAAATGGAGTTCTCGCCCCACATTATGAAATATTGCTAGGGGGTAGAATTGATGAGGATAAAGTTATCTTTGGTACTTCAGTAATTAAGATCCCAGCAAAAAATGCACCCCAAGCAACGAGGCAAGTCATAGACTCCTTTAAAAATGAAAAACTCACTAATGAATCATTCGGAGAATTTTTTGACCGAAAAGGTAAGGATTTCTTTAGAGAACTACTTAATCCACTAAGAGACTTACCTCAACTTGAAGAAGCGCCTCATTCATATATTGATTTTGGATCTAAAGAAAAATTTAGCTTGGAAGATCGAGGTCAAGGAGAGTGCGCAGGAGCGGTCACTGACATGATAACAGATCGCTTAGCCGAAGCTGAACGTGCTCATTTTCAAAGCAAACTAGCCCTTGAGAAAGAAGACTACTCTCAAGCTATGGATCATGCGAAACGTTCAACCGTTGCTTCTGCAAGAGCTCTTCTGGTCACAGAAGGAATGGATTTCAATGATGATCTGGAATGCATTAGAAAGTTTCACTCACTTATCATAGACATGGAGATTGTGTCTGGGAAATTTACTGAAATGGGCGAACGATATGAAAAAGAAAACTCGACAGCAAACAAAGACATCGTTTCATGGTGGGTGCAGAACTGCGGTGAGCTTGCTGAAGAATGCCGTGACGTTAACAACAAAATGCAATCCGAGAAATCTCTAAGAATACGTGTTGGTGGTGACGATAAAAAAAGAGGTCCTGGCCAATCTTTTCAAAAAATAGATCTGCGGGGAGTCAAATGTCCATTCAACTACGTTAAAACGAAACTTAAACTAGAGACCATGTTATCTGGAGATCATCTTGAGGCTTTACTAGATCTAGGGGAACCAGAAAAGAATGTTCCCAGAAGCATTAAAAACGATGGACATGAAGTCCTTTCCATGGAAAAAGTTAATGGACACTTTAAAATAGTTATTAAGAAAGCCTGATTAACACTAATGCTTAAAAGTATGACTGGGTTTTCCAGATATGAAAATCAAAGCGAAGACCTTACTTGCAAGGTAGAAATTCGTTCGGTAAACAATCGGTTCATAGACATAAACACCCGCCTCCCAAAGTCACTTGCACCCCTTGAGCTTCCATTAAAGAAAATGGTAAAAACTAAATGCGCCCGAGGTTCATTCGACATTAGCATCGCAATCGAAAAAAATGGTGACTCTGAAGCAGGCCTTGAAGTGAACCCTAACCTTCCCCTCGCCACTGAATACCTAAAAGCTTTTAAAGAAATTCAAGATGGTTTAGGACTAAAAGGCGAAATTGATATTAATACGATTCTATCTCAAAGAGATGTTGTGAAATCGGAACTCAAGAAAGTTGAATTTTCATGTGAAGAGATAGTAATGCAATCAGTCGATAGAGCTCTTACGGATCTGATTAAAATGCGAGAAGATGAAGGGAGAAATCTGGAAAAGGATATTCTCAATCAAATAAGTAGTATTGAAACCCTAAGAAAATCAATTGCAGCAAAGCAGTCCATTACTATCCAAAAATTCCAAGACAAATTAAATGAAAAAATACAGATCTTGACTAGTGGTATTGAAATTGATCCCGCTCGTATCGCTCAAGAATCTGCTTTATTAGCAGATCGTTGTGATGTCACTGAAGAAATTGTTAGACTCAAAAGTCACTTAGAGCAATTTAATATATTAGTTGCCTCAAATGACCCTCAAGGACGTAAATTAGAGTTTCTAACTCAGGAAATCAATAGAGAGGTAAACACCACGGGCTCTAAAACTATCGATCTTGAAGTTTCAAGAGCTGTAATAGAGATGAAAAGCTGCCTAGAAAAAATTCGAGAGCAATTAGCCAACATAGAGTAATCATTTACAGTTTACTCGACAAACTAAAGAAAAATATAATTTTACCTCCAATACACTGAACCTCGTTAACAGACTCTAATGGAATCAAAAGGGATAATATTTATACTCTCCGCTCCATCAGGAACAGGCAAAACCACAGTGTGCCAATTGTTAAAACAGAAACGTCCTAACCTTAAATTAAGCATCTCTCATACTACAAGGGAACCTCGTGAAGGAGAAGCAGATGGCACACACTATCATTTTATTTCTCAAAAAAACTTTGAAAAAAAAATTCAGAATGGAGAATTTCTTGAGTGGGCAAAAGTTTTTAATAATTACTATGGCACAGCTTTAGAGTCTATAAGTCGTCACCTCAATAAGGGAGAAGATGTGTTGATTGAACTGGACGTTCAAGGAGCCCAGTCTTTAAAAAAGATTAACTATAAAGCTGTTTTTATATTCATAATGCCACCATCCTTAAAAGAACTGGAAGTTAGGCTGAATAGACGTGGCACCGAAAATGCTAATAAAATTCAATATCGCTTAGAAGTAAGCAAAAAAGAAATACAACAGTCAACACTTTATGATTATATCTTGACCAATATCGACGTAGAAGAAACCGCTGACAATCTCCAGTCCATTATAACAGGAGAACAGTTTCGCAAGGAACGATATCAACCTTCTTCGCCAGACATTAAGGCTTTAATCTTTGGTGAGGAGGGTAGCTAATGTCTAATGTTGATTTGGCAAAACTAATAAAAGATAATGTTCGCTCCTTAAAACCCTACTCAATAGAAAATATTCGATCCGAGGTCAAGCTTCACGCTAATGAAAGTCCTTTCCCACCATCAAAAGAACTCTATGATCTATTTGCAGCATCTTTAAAAAACTTTCCACTAAACAGGTACCCAGACCCAGACAGCAAAAATCTAAAGGAGTCTATTGCAAAGAGATTAGATACTAAAACAGATCATCTGGTTATTGGAAATGGTTCCGACGAAATCATCTTGTTGCTTCTTCAAGTTTTTTGCATGGAAGAAGATACTATAATTATCCCTGACCCTACCTTTGCAATGTACGCAATCATATCTCAGAGTCTAGGAATCAAGACAAAAAATATACCCCTCGATAGTAATTGGGACTTTAAGGCAAGCCTAATTTTGGAATCTGCAGAAAAAAATAAGTCGCGATTAATTTTTTTGAGCTATCCAAACAACCCTACGGGCAATTGTTTTTCTGAAACTGAGGTACGTAAAGTAATTGAACAGTTTGAAGGTATCGTAGTTGTCGATGAAGCCTATTATGACTTTTCCAAAAAAAGTTTTATCAGTGAAATAAAAAATCATAACAACCTCGTAGTCTTGAGAAGTTTTTCAAAGATTGGCCTAGCAGCTATGCGAGTTGGTTTTGGTATAGCTGACCCATTAATTATTCAAGAAGTAAATAAGGTGCGTCTACCCTATAACTCTAATATGCTTTCTCAAAGCTTCGCTGAACACTTGATTAATAACTTTCAGGTCGTCCAAAGACAAATTGATTCTATACTTAATGAACGTAGCCGATTAATAGACGAGCTTGAAAAAATTAACTCAATTACTGTATTTCCCACAGACTCTAATTTTATTTTATTTAGAACAGAACGTTCCGCCGACGAATTATTTACCCATCTAATATACAACGGAATTTTGGTTCGCAATCTAAGTTCTCACCCTAAACTACATAACTGTTTAAGAGTCACAGTAGGAACGACAAATGAAAACGACCGTTTTATTTCAGAAGTAAAAGCCTATGCAATGGGTGATGAGTGATTTATTTTTTTTATAATGATACATGTTCATTGGTAAAACTGTGGCTAAACAAATAAAATCAATTTTATTACCTCTTTTTTTCGGAAGCATTATTTTTATATGGGGAATAGCTGGTTTTTTCTACTATCAGGCAACTGTGTCTGTAAGCGAAAAATCACAAACCGTTACTATAAGTATCCCCGCAGGGGCAACGCTAAAAAAAATATCTAACGACCTTAAAGCACATAATTTAATTAAAAATGCTAGCGCATTCCGTTTACTTGCGAATATACGTAACAAACAGGCGCATATACAAATCGGAGAATATGAACTAAACCAGTCCATGCCTCCCATGGAAATACTCAATACTATCACTACTGGAAAAACCGTCCTCCACTCGATTACCATCCCTGAAGGCTACCGTATCAAGGAAATTGCGGAACTAGTTGCTAAAAAAATATCAATCAACAAAGAACAATTCATTCAGGAAAGCATGAACAAAGACCTAATAAAAAAACTAAACATAACTTCTAGTTCGTTAGAGGGCTATCTATTTCCCGAAACATACTACTTCAGCAAACATACCTCTGAACAAAAAATTATTCGAACTATGCTAAATACGTTTCAAGAAAAGGTAAAAAAACATCAAATACTAGATCAAGTCGAAAGTTCAGATCTATCTCTTCACGAAATCGTCACCCTAGCATCCTTAATCGAAAAGGAAACCGGAATGAATAAGGAACGAAAACATATTTCCTCAGTATTTCATAACCGACTACATAGAAAAATGCTCCTACAAACTGATCCTACAGTTATCTATGCTATTAAAAACTTTGATGGGAATATTAGAAAAAAGGACCTTAGAATAGACTCCCCCTACAACACATATCGTTATAAAGGACTTCCTCCGGGCCCCATAGCCAATCCAGGAATAAAATCGATAGAAGCCGCACTAAACCCAATCAAGACAAAACATCTATATTTTGTCTCTAGAAAAGATGGTAGCCATTATTTTTCTTCGAATCTCAAGGAACATAATCGCGCTGTACAAAAATACCAATTAAAGAAAGTGACTCAGAATTAAAGATAATTGACTTTTCATTATAGCCTTATTAAATAGGTTTCTTTATATTAACAAAAGCACGGACTTCCTTATACCAAACAACAGGTTCTATTAAATGTTGAAAAGTGTTAACTAAAGCTAAGGTTTTGATCGGTAGATGTTAACCTTTGGCACCCCCCTCCTGTTTCAACTAAGCTCGGTATTCTTCGTTCATATCGCAGTAAAAATTAATTTGATTATCATTTCTTTGTTTTCAGTTCCTTGCGAGAAAGGCAATGCCGATTGCCAACACAAGGATGCCAAAGAGTGTGATAAGCTTAAGCTTCTTGAGCAGAAAAAATCCCTGCCATTTCGAAAAGAGTTTTCAATTCTTTTTTATTGGGAATATTTTTAAGATAAGCTAGTTCTGACG
>JAPYPM010000166.1 GCA_029937635.1 Nitrospinaceae bacterium | reverse complement strand
CGACCTACGGATTAGAAGTCCGTTGCTCTATCCAGCTGAGCTACAGGCGCAAGGTAGTCACAAATTTTTAGAATTTTATACTATTTACTATATTTTTGGAAGTCTGTTTTTCTTGAGCATTAATAGGGGATTTATTAATACTAGATATACAGTTAATGAAATTAAAAATGCCTTCATTTTTTGTTATTTTTGACAGAATATTTATTAAACAAAGGAGAAATGAGGGATTTTTAATTAGTACCCGAGAGCGTAAACACCAAATGTTTTTCGTGATTCAGATTTTATTACCTTTAATTAACTTTTTACGTGCTGATACGAAGCTCCAGCCCCTCGAGGAACTCTTATATCATCAACCAAACTCTGAATTTCTTTCGGTGGAGGGGCAGTAATACTACTAACTACACTTGAAACAATAAAATTAAATAACATTCCTAAAGTTCCAATTCCCTCTGGTGAAATTCCGAACCACCAGTTTTCTGGAGTGCTGGAGGATGGGTTAATGAATTTAAAGTAAACAATATAACTGGCTGTAAAAAATAGTCCCGTAATCATTCCAGAAATAGCACCCTCTCTGTTCATACGTTTTGAAAAAATCCCCATTAAAATTACCGGAAAAAACGAAGCAGCGGCAAGGCCGAAGGCAAATGCAACAACCTGCGCAACAAACCCGGGTGGATAAACACCAAAGTACCCAGCAATTACAATAGCAAGCGCCGCTGATAATCTGGCAAAAAACAACTCCTGCCTGTCGCTAATATTCTTTAAAAATATTTTTTTTAATAGGTCATGTGATACTGAAGTGGAAATGACAAGTAACAATCCTGCTGCTGTAGAAAGTGCGGCAGCAAGTGCTCCCGCTGCAACCAACGCAATGACCCAATTTGGTAAACCGGCAATTTCAGGATTGGCAAGAACCATGATGTCTCGGTCTATATAAAGTTCATTTGTGTTGCCTGTTGGCTCATTTTTGATTTTTCTTTGTCCTTCAGAACCTCGCATATCTAGAAATTCAGGTTTCCCGTGAAAAGGTTTCCCCGGAAAATACTGAATCTTTCCGTCTTGGTTTTTGTCGACCCAAGCAATTAGATTCGTGTTTTCCCAATTCTTAAACCAAGAAGGGGTCTTTGTATATTCTGCATTTTCGACAGTATTAATAAGATTTACCCTAGCAAAAGAAGCAACTGCCGGGGCTGCTGTATATAGCAAGGCAATAAAAAATAAAGCGTATCCTGCCGAAATACGAGCATCGCGCACCTTGGGAACTGTAAAAAACCTTACAATAACATGAGGTAATCCTGCAGTACCTACCATGAGAGCAGCGGTAATAAAAAATATGTCTATGGTAGATTTATTTCCTTCAGTGTATGCGCTAAATCCAAGATCTGTAGATAGTTGATCAAGCTTATCAAGAAGGTATATATTTGAACCGTCAGCCAAGGTGCTACCAAATCCAATTTGCGGAACGAATTTTCCCGTCATTAACATGGAAATATAAATAGCAGGAACCAAAAAAGCAAAAATCAAGACACAATACTGTGCCACCTGCGTATATGTGATTCCTTTCATTCCACCGAGGACAGCATAAAAAAATACTATTGTCATACCAATCAAAACACCCGTGGTAATCTCAACTTCTAAAAAACGGGAGAACACAATTCCTACTCCACGCATTTGACCAGCCACGTACGTAAAAGAAACAAACAAAACACATACAACAGCAACCACCCGAGCAACGTTTGAATAGTAACGATCACCAACAAAGTCAGGAACGGTATACTTCCCAAACTTGCGCAAGTAAGGGGCCAAAAGCAATGCTAGAAGAACATAACCACCCGTCCATCCCATAAGATAAACCGACCCATCACGACCAACAAAAGATATAATACCTGCCATGGAAATAAATGAAGCCGCTGACATCCAATCGGCTGCAGTTGCCATTCCGTTGGCGAGAGGGGAGACCCCGCCTCCAGCAACATAAAAATCATCAGTAGTACCAGCACGAGACCATATAGCGATCCCTATGTAAAAAGCAAATGTAACACTAACAAAAATATAAGTTAAGACCTGAACATCCATTTCTAATTTACTCTTTAGATTCTTTATCAGGACAATAAATATCTTCTGGAATAAAATTATCTTTATCTTCATCTACATCATATTGATGATCAAGTTTATTCATTTTATAAACATAGACAAAAATAAGAATAACGAAACAAAAAATAGAACCTTGTTGCGCCATCCAAAAACCAAATTTAAAACCAAAAAAACGAAAACCATCTAAAACGTCAACCAACAAAATACCCATCCCAAAAGAAACAAAAAACCATATTGTTAAGAGTGATAAAACAATCTGGATATTTTTCTTCCAGTAAATTTTCGCTTTAAAATCATGAGAATCAATCATTTTTGCTAAATCAATATATTTTAAAATAATCGTAAAAACCTACCAGGATAAGCTGGGTTTTAGCAACACTGTAATATAGTATATAATTCTTTTATTTATAAAATCTTAATTTGCATCCAATTTTATGATTTTAAATATAATGATTTCCCATCATTTTAAGATACACTTTAAATTGAAAGAGAATATGAGAATGCACGGCATATCAAAATCAATAAGGTATTTAAAAATATGACCCCAAGAAAAAGAAAGACAAAAATAGTTCTCAAAAAATTCTTAAGAGAAAATAAAAATATCTTAAAAAATTTAAAACGAAAGAGTGCCGTGGCAAAACCCTATGTCCGCGAACCTTGGATGATGAGATCTAATCCTATCGAGGATAAGTACGAGGAATTTCTCGCAAAAGAAGCCGAAAGCTTCTAGAACAACATACTCTTCACAACAAACCTATAATCCAACCACAGTCTTTTGATCTGGTTTTTTGGCATCCGTTGCGTGTTGTGTCACTAAATGCCAGAAAGTACCTATCATATTGGCACAAATACGGTTTTGATTCTAGAATGGCAATAATAGCCTGGGTTGCTTTTAAAAAGTACTCGCCCTAAACCTAGCACGAGATATTTAATTTTATTTTTTCTTATTTGAATTACCCAGGCTCTCCCACACTTTTATATTTTTTTCAGCCTTACGCCTTTCTGAAACTTCATTGAGCTTCCCCCAAGTTTCCTTTTTTGCTCTTAGTCTATTCTTATTTTTTATAATTTCTATCAAAGAAATAACGATCCAATAAAAAGAACCAATAGCTATTATAAAAATAATATAATGCGTAGTGTTCAAAGCAGAGTGTGCTCCATTTCATGTTATTTAGTATAACCATCCAACTTCAAACTCATTTATTTTCATAAATTTGAACAAAATTAACGGATTCAATACTTATTACTCTCAGTTTTTTTTAAAGCAACCTAGTGTATAATGAATTAATATTTGCCTGTATACAACTACTTAACACATTAACTATTCAGAGAACTCTTAGCTCCTAAGATCTACTAGAAATAATTACAACCCTCGACCAAAAGCTTACAATGGCTAGCCGGAAGAAACTCTCCCCCTTGACTCCATTCCAAAAATTTATTGAAAATATTAGTTGGACTGTATTAGGTAAAATCTTGGTTCAGATTTTTTTATTTACCATATCTATTATACTAACTAGATACTTAGGAAAAAAAAACTTGGGTGACTACGCTACACTTTTGGTCATCCCCGTATTCATGCGTCTTTTTAATTGCTTTGGGCTTGAGACTCTCATTGGCACAAAACTTCCGGCGCTTAATATTCATAATTCATCAGGAGCTGAAGGGCGCTATTTAATAAGTCGATTACTAGTTTTTAGATTAACGACAACCTTGTTTTTCTGCATCCTAATTTATTATTGTTTGCCATATTATCTCAATCTAATCCAGCGTCCCAAATTTATTGAATTTCGATGGGTTTTGATATTTTATTTCGCGGTCATAACCATTGACTCTTTTTTGAGCACTTTATTTATGACCCTACTTCGTTTTAAGATTCTAGTAAAAATAGAAACTCTGGGTGCCTTTCTAAACTTAATATTTCTAATACTCTTTATTCGTTTGGATTATGGAATTTTTGGCGTTCTGTATTCCTATATAATTTCACTCGTTGTGACTAGTTTGATTTACTTAATCGTCTCACGGGACCAATATCGGGGATCAACCAAAATACCTAAGTTTGATGGCATGAAACATTTGGCTTGGGTGTCGTATGGAATAACTTTTTTAAGCTTTGGCTTGATGACGCAAAGTGATGTCCTTCTGATGAATTTTTTTGAAGTGGATATAGAGCAAGTAGGACTATATTACCTTGCCACCGGACTAACGGGTACTATGGTCTTCCTTCTGTCAGGGGTAGCACCTATGGCATTATCGCTTTTTTCAGAAACGTTTGCAAAGGATGGGTTAGATACACTTGGGAAGCTTTATTGTAAAATTGTTGGATTCTCATCGTATCTAACTGTGCCTATCTATATGTTTTGTTTCTTTAACTCGAGTCTTCTGATTAATTTTATTTATGGCTCTGTTTTTGAAGAAGCCTCTTTAGCGTTAATCATTTTCACGGCATTCGCTGGAATTCAAACCGCTTTAGGAACCAATTTTACAGTGTCAACATTGTATGTCATTCAAAAACCAAACAAAGCCATTCGTACCCTTGTTGAAGGTAGTTTTTTAAACATTATGTTGAACTGCTTTCTGATTCCATTTTTTGGAATGCCAGGAGCAATACTAGCAACAGGAGTAACGATGGTTTATATGGTTCTGCGACAATTAAAAATAATTTCAAACCACATGAAAATAGCTCCAGTCTTTCCGGTTATAGGCCAGTGCTTTTTATATTGTCTAATAGCCTCTATACCTCCATTAATATTAACTTGGCTGAACATGGGTCATTTGGTAACAAACCTGATTTCATATCTAGCAATACTTGCTATTATTCTTATTTATGTAGAGCCTTTTAAACCGTTAGGCTCTATCTTTAATCAATCGTCTTCATTGCAGAACTCATAGAAAAACTAATCGAATGGGAATGCATAAAATAATTGGTGCTCACTAAAAAAGAAATAGCCATTCGCCAGCGAGCTCACTTTTTATACATACAAGGCAAACTGTAGTCAAAACAAACTTCACTCAAACTACCTACCTAAAACCAAGGAGGTTTTTATTTTTTTATTGAGTATCGAAAATCAAGCACTTTTAACTCTAGCTTATTTTGACCGCCCCAATCGTTAATCTGAAATTCACATGCAAGGTCTACCTTATCTGATTTCTCTTCAATAGAAGCAAATTTTTCTGCAAGATTAAATCCAACCGCATCAATTCTTGCGGCACCCTGAACTGCCTGAAAG
>JAPYPM010000165.1 GCA_029937635.1 Nitrospinaceae bacterium | reverse complement strand
GGATTATAGTGCCCTTGATGAACAAAAAACTCCTTCTCAAAAGTTCCTCCAAGCACTTCGTTTATTCGATCTAGCAAATGAAGATTAAACTTTTCAAACAATCCCTTTGAGTCATTGTATGAATTATGAATAATTTTTGGATTTTTCATAAGATCAAATCCAATTAAAAGTAGATCTTTTTTATTTAGAGTCTTATGAAGTTTCTTTAGAAAAATACCTGCATCTGGTGGACTCATGTTGTTTAAAGTAACTCCTAGAAATAAGACCAAGTTTCTGTGATCTGTTTTTCTAGTTAAATTCTTAAGTCCGACAAAGTAATCACCAACTAATCCATTTACTTTTATGGTGGTGTTTTTATATTTTGATTTTAATGTTTCAACCAAATCACGAATTGCTCCTTCAGATATATCAATAGGATAATAGGTTAGGTTTATTCTGTTTGTAATAATATCTTTAATAAGTAATTGAGTCTTACCACCATCTCCAGAACCAAGTTCGATTAGATTAAATGGCTGTTTAGAAATTAAATCGGTGATTTTTTTTATATGATTGTTAAATATTTCAAACTCACATACTGCTGGCATGTATTCTTGAGATTCAGCTATTTCCTTAAAGATTTCACTGCCTCGATTGTCGAATATCAACCATGATGGTAAACATTTATTTTTTTTTGATAGGCCCTCAAGGACAGCTTGAGCAAACTGATTTTCAAATGAAAAACTATTAGCATCATTATTAAGAATTTCGTATTTAAACATGCGTCTCCTTTTAATTTGTTAAAGTCATCTTAATTTGACGCTTAGTACTATGTTTGTTAATATTTAAATATTGATAGATATAATTTTTTCTAAGTTTTAACTTGTTTTGAAGTATTTTAATTCCTCCTTGATTTCTTTATGTCCACTTTAATCCCTACTGACAACGAATCCTTAAATTCCTATTATATAAAAACGGAAGAAGAGTTTGTAGAACTTATTAAAAATAATAATCTAGATAACACATTAAAGCTTAATCCTGATTTAATGGCTAAGTTTGAGGATTTGTTGAATTTTGCGTTTGTTAATGCTTATGAGAAGAATAACTATTCCAATAGAGCTCACCTTTTCCTTCAACGAGTTCTTTATTATATTAATCGTTTAAATATTTTTTGGTTTGATGATATTCAAAATTATATTAATGAGGACTCTACAGCGCTTTTTTCTCTCAGTAAACAAATAGAAACTGAGTGGGCCAAATGGGAATTAAATCACATCCAAACTGATTCACTTGAATGTTTACCTCTTGAAGAAGCCTTAAATAAAAGAGTCAATGAAGATTTAAATCCCCTGCCAAGTGAAGAGACCCTTTTTTTAAGAAATAAAATGTTACAGAGTGGTTATAAAAGGTTGTTAGCTATTTCGTCCCTTGACGGATTAGTAGAGGCGAGTCAGCTTTCTAGAGTTTTAGGAGGAGTAGGTAACGAGATACAGCTAATGCTTGCTAAAATTTTTTGGGAGGAATACGGTGGTGGTAAGTTGTCACACAAGCATTCTTCATATTTTATTACCATGTTAAAAGAATTAAATATGAAAACTGTTCCAGAAGCCTATTTTGACCTTGTTCCTTGGGAAGTGTTGGCAAATATTAATCATAGTTTCTTGCTTTCAGAAAAAAAGAAGAATTATTTAAGATATGTTGGTGGATTGCTTTATATAGAGGTTTCAGCTCCCTCTGCATTTCAAAACTACCAAAAGGCGGGAGAGCGTATCGGTTTAACTGAAGCAGGTACAGGTTATTGGAGTACGCATATAAAAGAAGATATTAGGCATGGCGAGTGGATGTTGAATAAAGTAGCCGTTCCTCTTGTAAATAAATATCCAGATCAGGCTTGGCAAGTTATTTTGGGATACGATCAACAGAAATTTATAAGTACTAGAGCTGTCAAATCTATCGTTAGATCAATTCGCAAAATTAATAATTACTGATTTTTATTACTTTCTCTTTACATTTGCAAAAGAAAATCGTCATCCATCTCTTCTTCAAGGTAGTCAGGTAGTTTTGTTAGTTTGTCTTTGATTGCCAAGCTTATTTGACTGGAAGAAAGACCGGTTGCCCCCTCAAGGTTTGCCCCTTTAAGATTTGTCTGGTTAAATAAAACCTCTTCACTAAATTGTGTGTTTATAAGGTTTGCATTTTCTAAATCTGCATATTGGAGATTTGCTTCCATCATACTAGCGCCTTCAAGGTTTGCATTTTTTAGGTTTGTACTTTGAAGGTTGGATTCTAGAAGTTTGGCTTTTTTTAGGTTGGTTTCTTTAAGGTCTGCTCCAGTAAGGTTTGAAAACTGTAGTTTAGCTTTTTGAAGATTAGCGTGACTCAGATTAGCTTTTTGTAGGTTAGTCTGTCTAAGGTCTGATTCCGATAAATCGGGTATAATGTCAGGATTTTTTTCTCTCCACTGGTTCCAGGATTCGATTCCTTGTTTAATGAGATTCAATTGATCTAAATTTGCCATATATTCCTCTTTTACTATTAATAACGATTTCTATAGAATTCATATTCATGTTAAATTATAGATTAATTTCCTAAATTTGTGGGATCCTAATAAAGAAAAATATAAGCTAGCGCCATTTTATTTATTATATATAATTGCAAAAAAAATTTATTAAAACATATAACGATGTTAATTTTTTAAATTTTCTTCTGTGGGCGGAAATGAAAAATACTTATGAGTAAAAAATCTAAAATAGTTTTAGGTCTGGCCGTAGTAATAGTATTAGCATTATTCGTGATGCTTTTCATAGGACTAGGTGGTGAAACGATCGTTGTACCCCGTGCCCCTCTCTAATTATAAATAAAATAATGAGGATAGTTAGACCATGACAGTGATTGATAAAAATGATTTAGCCATGTTGCAGAAATCTAAAAAAAATCTTAGCGCGGCAGATTTAAGCGAGGCAAATCTTGAAGGTGTTGATTTTAGTTTTGGAAATTTCATATCAACTAATTTTAGAAAAGCCTATTTAATAAATTCAAATTTTTCTTCGGCAAAACTAGACTCAGCTGATTTTACAAAAACAGATTTAAGTGGAGCTAATTTTAGTAACTCGAAATTGTTTAAAACAATACTTTTTCAAGCTAAACTTTTAGAGTCAATCTTTATAGAAGCTGATCTAATGGGAGCTAATCTGTCTTCAGTCGATTTAACGGGATCAAATTTGAATCACTGTTCATTGATAGAAGCTAATTTAATTGATTCTAATCTTACAGGAGTAAGTTTTGTAGGTGCCAAGTTAACTGGTCGATATACGAGAGAAGGCTACTACAGCCGCGGAGCCAATTTGACTCGGTGTATTTTAAAAGGGGCAGATTTTAGCCAAGCAGACTGTCATGGAGCTGACATTGCCGATGCGGATCTTAGAGATAGCAACTTGTCTAATGCTAATTTAATTGAAACTGATTTAAAAAGAGTCAATTTGAGTGGTGCCAATTTAACTGGGGCTAACCTAAGTGAGTCCAACCTTCGAAAAGCCAACTTAACGGGTGCTAATTTTAAAGATGTAAAGCTCTCAGAAACTAAACTCACAGGAGTTGATCTTAGTCAAGTTGTTAATCTCTGTCCGAAAGAGGTTTCTCTGGCAATAATTGATAAAAAAACAAAAGTTCCGGTTAATCTTGAGATTTTTTGGACTTCAGATGATACCTTCGAGTGTAAGTCTCGGCCCTTAAGTTGACATATATTTAGTAGGTTGATAGCTTAAGTCTTTCTAATATAACCTCACTCACAACTCCCCTATCGACAAAATCCCTGTCGGGAAGTTATTCATAAGCTACAACTTCTGCCACTCTCGCAGCAAGTTGTATAGTGCGAATAGAGTTTGTCAAAAAAATCGAAAACTTGGTTTTACCTAATCGTAGGTCAAGTTAGTGGTTTAAAGTATAGTTGGCACAGACAAAAAAAGCCGATGGTGGATTACCATAACTCTTGATTTAATATTCTGAATGAGAAGATTTGAACTTTGGAACTCCTGACCACGAGACACTAAAGCAATCTTTAAAGGCATATTTTTATATAGCTATAATATTTTTACCATAACTACTTTTATATTACTTCTTCTTTTACGATTAGTATTGATCCATAGTGGAGTTTTATTATCACTTTCCAATTTATTTTTATGATGAACACTTTGGATTCTTAATCGTAGAACATTGCGTTCAAAGGATTCATAGAAGATGTAGCATGAATGGAATGGTTACGAAAGAAATAGCATTTTAGAAATGAATGATTAGATATATTTTTATTTTTTTCGTAATTATAAACCTTAACTTTGAAGTCTTGTAAAAGAAATGAATGAGCGAGAATCTCATGCATTGAAGAAGGTTAATAAACCCTCTAAGATGGGATGTTAGGTAGTTTTGTTAATGGGTTTAAACATAAGGGAGAGACTGTGGCAATTACGAAGGTATGGATTGAGAAAGGTTGTATTGCATGTGGTATGTCTGAAAGTATCTGCCCTGAAGTTTTTAAAGTAAAGCATGGAAAATTTATCAAAGGTGCAACAGTGATAGAAGGAGTGGACTATTCAAGCTTAGAAGATAAAATCTGGCAGGCAGTCAATGCCTGTCCTGTTGAAGTAATTAAATATGAGTCAGCCTAAATTCGTTCGGGGGTTGGGTTAATGGATTTGGACAGGGTTGAAGCGTGGTTTTATACAATTTTAGCATTTTTCTTTGTCTTTGGGTTTGTACTGCAATCGTTAACCATTGTTTCAACAGTTATGGTTCTAGCTTTATTATTGATGTGGGTAAAAAAATAATAGATCAGTATTAGTTGATAGACTTTTTTCCTATTTGGATTTTAAATATTTCAATGAGATTTAGTAAAACTTTTTATTTTCTAAGTTTTATAATGGTTAACTATTTTTTTATTAGCTTTTTTTATAGACCATACAATCAGTCTTCTTCAAAAAAATTTTTAAACTTTCTTATAATAAAACCAAAATAAATACCAGAATTATAGTATTCCTATGTTGTGAATAGAATTAATTCTTATTTTATTAAAGGCAAATATTACCTTGTGGATATTAGCTATTGATTAACCAAAGATTAATTACTCAGTAGAAAAATAGTTAATTGCGAAGCTTTGAGAGTGGCGTAGTTGAAGATTTGATTCGTCTTGATTTAGGAGTAAAAATAATTTACTCAATAACACAAACGTGACTGCCCTTTCATCAAACGAAGATATAGAGCCCGTTTAAATAAAAATTGGAACCGTGTTTATGTTTTTTGTTGAATAGTTTAATCATGTCTTGCTGCTCAAACTCTTAGCCTTATAGCTGTGGCAATAATATTTTGGATAACTGGGTCTAGTGT
>JAPYPM010000164.1 GCA_029937635.1 Nitrospinaceae bacterium | reverse complement strand
CTATAATTGCTTTTGGGGCAATGGTTGATCCATCAATGAAAACAGCAGCCATGCTTGAGAATTGCGGACTTAGTGTCGCAGTTATCAATGCACGTTTTGCCAAGCCTATTGATAAAAATCTTATTATGGAATATGCAAAAAAAACAGGTTGTATTGTAACAACGGAAGAACATTCCGTTCAGGGAGGTTTTGGTTCTGCTGTCCTAGAAGCTCTTCAAGATTTTGATGAGCATATCCCATTAAAGACAAAGTGCATAGGAGTCCCTGATATTGTTGTTGAGCATGGTGCACCAGGAATTATCAAAAAAGATTTAAAACTTGATCCAGAGGGAATGTTTGAAACTATTTTTTCGTTCGTTAATGTAAGCATCAGTTCTAAACTTCATGAGAACGGAACAAAGACTTCTTCTGGGAATGGGAGTAATGATTTAAAAACCAATATCACAAAATCTACATCTGCTCAAACTGCAAATGGCTAGAACCTCAAAAGTCAAACGATCGACAAAAGAAACCGAGGTAGAAGTAAACCTCAACATAGATGGTCAGGGGGAGAGTGAAATAGATTCAGGAATCCCTTTTTTAGACCATATGCTTTCACAGTTGTCACGTCACGGATACTTTGATATTAAGTTGAAGGCAACAGGCGATATCCATATAGACTATCACCATACGGTAGAGGATATAGGAATTGTTCTCGGTGAAGCTTTTGCCAAGGCACTAGGTGATAAAAAGAGCATTTGTCGCTTTGCGGATACTCAGGCACCACTCAATGAAGCACTTGCTCAAACCGTTATCGATATTAGCGGTCGTGGATATTTTGTATTTAATGTAAAACTTCCAAAATCTAAAATTGGTGAGTTTGATGTTGAACTAGTGCCAGAATTTTTTCAGGCTTTTGCCATGAATGCTGGTATTACCCTCCATATGAACTGTCCTTACTGGGAAAATCTACATCATATTGTCGAAGCTCTCTTTAAATCATTCGCACGCTCTCTTGATATAGCTTGCTCTTTGGATGACCGAACCAGCCAAGTACCATCCACTAAGGGAAAGTTATAGTGATTGCCGTAATTGATTACGGCATGGGGAACCTTCGCTCTGTACAAAAAGCCTTAGAGTTTGTTGGAGCTAAGGTGGTTGTGACTCATGACCCTGATTTGATTCTTAATGCTGATTCTGTTGTGCTCCCGGGTGTAGGTTCTTTTAAAGATTGCATGTCTAATTTGAAAGAATTAAATCTTATAGATCCCATTCGTAATTTTATCGACGGTGGAAAGCCCTTTCTTGGTATTTGTCTTGGTCTGCAGGTTCTTTTTGAAGAAAGTGAAGAATATGGACCTGTGGCTGGCCTGGGAATCCTTCCTGGCAAGGTGGTTAAATTTTCTAGAAACATCTCTGAAACAAAAAATGGTCAACTAATTAAGGTTCCTCATATGGGCTGGAATAATATTGAGGTAAAAAAGAAAGATCCTTTGTTTGAAAATATTGATACGGTTGCTCCCTATTTTTATTTTGTTCATTCCTATTACGTAGTTCCAAAAGATAAAAATATGGTGGCTACAGTCACTAATTATGGTATTGAATTTGTTTCAGGTATTCAGTATAAAAATATTTATGCATGTCAATTTCATCCTGAAAAAAGCCAGACTATGGGTCTTGCTCTTCTTGAGCGGTTTTCCAATCTCAATTGAACAAATCTGCTTTTACTGAGAATTCTTATTTCAAAGGAATCTCAATGGTTTTGGTCACAGTCTCTCTCTGGGGAGTGTTGCCTATATTCCTTAAGGTTGGACTTAATTACTACTCAGTAGGGACTATTGCCTGGTTTCGTTTTTTCTTTTCATTTTCAGTTCTGTTTTTATTTTTTTTTTATCTCGTTCGGATTATAGGCTTCTACGGCGACCACCTATTATAGGAATTTTAGGCGGTGCCGCACTGGCTGCAAACTATTTTGGAATGAGTCAGGGAGTTCATTTAAGTGGAGCTTCAAATGCCGCAATTATCATTCAAACTGCACCTCTTTTATTAGTTGTTGCTGGGGTCATTTTTTTTAAAGAAACTATTGGATTAAGGCAGTTGATGGGCATAGCTATATCGATAACTGGTTTCTATCTTTTTTACTTAGATCGATCAGAAAATGCAGTAAACAATATTGACTATTCTATCGCGAATGAGTGGGTATTATTTGCAGCGACTTTATGGGCTCTGTATATGATTTGCCAAAAACAACTGAGTATCAAGTATTCCGCACAGTCAATTAATCTTCTTGTGTATGCAGTTGGGACAATTGTGTTAATTCCATTGGCCGAATGGAATGAGTTTTTTGAGAGTAGTGCGATGGGCTGGATTATTCTTGTTATTTTGGGTTTAAATACCTTGTTGGCATATGGTGCTTTAGCTGAAGCGGTCAAATGTATTCCCCTTAGCCTTATCAGTATCCTGGTCACATTAAATCCACTTATTACTTTGGGAGGGATGTTTGCATTGACTACTTTTGGCATCAGTCTACTTCCAGAAGAAAATATTAAATGGCATGGTTATTTAGGAGCCCTTATTGCGGTTAGTGGAGTTGTTCTTGTCGTAGCTTTTTCCCGCAATAAAGTGAGTTAGTCTTTAATGATCTGTTTAGCTCCTAATAAAAACTACGTGATCTGTAGTAAGATCAGATTATATTTTTCGTTGCTTCTGGAGAAAAATTAAGAACATAAATTACATAAGTTTTTTGTTATGGAAGGAAGAAATACAGGTTTGCGTTCCATATTTATTATTTTTTGGATAATAGGTTCTATCTTTTGGATCATGATAGGAGTTTTGGATGGAAACTTTCTACAAAGCGTTATTGCTATCTCTATTGGTTGGGGGTTACTTTTCTTGTACTTCTGGATCAAAGATGAATACATGCGTAGGAAATGGAATGATCTAGATAAGAGTTAACCGCGCCCTTTTTTCATAGCTTTGTCGATCTCTCTTACAGCCTCTCGTTTTTTAAGGGTAGCGCGTTTATCGTGTAGTTTTTTTGCTTTAGCGATAGCAAGCTCTACTTTAACGATCCCATTTTTAAAGTAGACTTTGAGAGGGACTAAAGTGTGTCCTTTTTCCTGAGATCTTCCAATAAACTTATTAATCTCTCTTCGGTTTAATAGGAGCTTTCTTTTCCGGGTGGTGTTTAGGTTGAATTGTTGCGCTGGGCTGTACGGGTTGATGTGAAAATTATTAAGCCAAACCTCACTTCTCTCAACACTGGCATAGCTGTCTGTTAGATTTGCTTTACCGTCTCTTAGAGATTTAACTTCAGGTCCTCGTAGCATTAAACCGCATTCTAAAGAATCTTCTATGAAATATTCGTGCCGGGCTCGTTTGTTCTGGCAAATAATTTTGATATCACTCATACATTTATGCCATTAAAAACGGTTCATTATAAAAATAAAACGAGAATTATGATTCGAGGCATCCAACAAGTTCATTATTTTTAACTTCTGTGATTAAGACAGGTAGTAGTTGGTTTTGCAGGGCACCTTTAGCATCGATGCGAACGGGAATATAGTGTTCCGAATGGCCTTTTAATAGACCATCAGCTTGTTTGCGGTCTTCAATAAGTACGGTAACTTTTTTGCCAATAAAGCTTTTATAAAATAGGTTAGCTTTCTCTTTTACCAAATTAGTAAGGGTAAGATTACGTTCTTTTTTAATGGTATTTTTTATATTACTTTTAAAATTGTATGCTTCAGTTCCTGCTCGAGGGGAATAGGAAAAAATATGGAGGTATGAAAAAGGGAGTCCCTCTATCAGCTTACGAGTACGCTCAAAACAAACTTCACTTTCTCCCGGAAACCCAACGATTACATCCGCTCCTAGTCCAAGAGGTGTGATACTTTGAGAGGCACGACGGACGATGTTCTCATATTGGTTAGTATTATAGTTGCGGTTCATTTTTGAAAGGATTTCTGTGTCTCCACTTTGCAGAGGAATATGTAGATGTGGACAGATTTTTTCATGTTGAGCAACAAGCTCAATAAGATGGTCATCAATTTCCATGGGGTTTATTGAGCTTAACCTTACCCGGAAGTTGCCATTGAGATTAGCTATATCTTCAACTAAAGATGAAAAAGTTTCTTTTGCATGAAAATCCATTCCCCAAGTCCCAAGGTTGATTCCAGTGAGTGTTATTTCTTTATAACCCCCATTAATAGAGTGCCGAACATTATCAAGTATATTTTCTCTTGTATCGCTGACGGATGATCCGCGTGCTCGAACAACGGTGCAGAAGGAACAACTTTCATCACACCCAGTTTGTACTTTGATGAAAGCTTTTGACCTTCCTTGAAACTGGGTAACAGGAAGAGTTTGAAATTCTCGTTCGGCATGAATATCGGACATGTGAATTTCAGCAAGACCGGATTCTTTTTTTAGCGAGTTGTTTTTTAGCTTTGTTTTGAGAACATCTGCAATTTTTAGCTTATCTGCGTTGCCAAGAATAATATCCAGTCCTTCCATCTTTGCAGAATCTTCAGGGTTAAGCTGGGCATAACAACCGGTAAATACAACAGTAGCATTCTCATTAATAGCTAAAGATTTTTTTACAGCTAGGCGGGAGCTATAATCGCTTCTTGCTGTTACAGTACATGTGTTGATGACATAGATGTCCGCAGTTTCGGATGAGTTAACTATTGAATACCCTTCTTTTTCAAGAAGAGATTGCATTTCAGCTGTGTCGTGTTGATTGGTGCGGCAACCTAATGTAGTGAAAGCAACTTTCATTTATTTAAAGTCGAAGTAAGGAAAAAATAAGAACATAAGGCTTATATTGGTTCGAGTGTCCATATTAATCTAGCAAAATTCATGAATCAACCTATAATCCAATTGCTTAATTTTAAATTCATATAGTTAACTTGCTTTGGAAGTAAGGAGGGTATTGATGTCTCAAAAACACTTAATAGTAGAACAATTTCTTTCTTCCTTCTGATGAATAAAAAAGGCCTTGCAGTTATAGTGCTTGCAGCAGGAAAAGGCAAGCGGATGAAGTCTCCAATAGCTAAGGTTCTTCAACCACTAAAAAATCGACCTTTATTATATTACGTGTTGGAATCATTAGCTCCTCTCAATCCTGATCTTTCTGTATTAGTTGTAGGTGTTCAATCCAAAGTCGTTAGGGAATCGTTTTCGGATCGCGGACTTATATTTGTTGAGCAGAAAGAACAGCTTGGAACGGGTCATGCTGCTCAGCAAGCACAATTAGCTTTACTGGATTTTTCAGGAGATGTTTTAGTGGTTTGTGGCGATATGCCGTTAATTAAATCACAAACCTTAATAGATCTCGTTAATAAGCACCGTGAAAAAAGATCTGCTTGTACGGTTTTAACCCTAAAATCATCAGAGAAAAAAGACTTTGGTCTAGTCATACGAGATGAACAAGGGGCAGTATCTAAAAT
>JAPYPM010000163.1 GCA_029937635.1 Nitrospinaceae bacterium | reverse complement strand
GGTTTGCACTCTCAACATAAAGCCGGCTGTCAGATTATTGAGGTTAATGATGATGACTATGAGGCACCTCTAAAGCATTATGAGGCTGCAATAAATGCGTTAGATAGTTTGATAGCCGACGAGGAAATTGTAGATCACGTAAAGGATAACGCGCCAAGTCAGATTGCCGATATTTACTATAAATGGGCTTCTGACTTGATAGATAAATCCCGTCAAATTCTGGTTTACGGAGACGAGATAAAAGATGTAAAGCAAAGCTTGAAATATCTCAAAAAAGCGCTCGAACTAAGCCCCAACCATTCACAGGCTCAACTCATGGTCAAATATTCTCGTAAAATGTTACAGGAAGGATGGGATATATATGATGAATACGGTTTTGTCGCAAAAGAAATTCAAGGGGCAGGTTGACTTTGAAAGCGCTTAAAAATTTTTAGAGGAGGCATATATGTCATCGGACAGGTTGGATGAATTGATTCGTGACCGATTGAGTCCAGACGGCCAAGTGCTGAGCCTTAAAGCTCAGTTTATACGCGAAGTTGGCGCCAAGGCTCTTGCTCAAAAGGAAGAACTCAGAAACCTTAGGACTTTGGATCTTACTATGAACGATATTGGTGATGTGGGTGTTAAGGCAATAGCAGAATCAGAGATTTTTTCTAACTTGAGGACTTTGAATTTAAAGTCTAATAGAATAGGTGATGATGGGGCAAGATACCTAGCTAACTCTAAAACTTTAAAAAACTTACGTAGCATGCAGTTAGTTGTTAATGATTTAAGCGAGGAAGGGGAAAAAATTCTTCGTAACTCCACAGCACTTTCTAGTCTCAGTTCTCTGAAGTTTAGAGTTTGAATGTTTGAACGGCATTCTTCTTAAGGCCTTTACTGCAACTAGTTGAAAAAAATGCAATAGACTGAAGGCGACGTTATTAAGCTAGAATGTAGCTAACTTCCTCTTTTAAGTTTTTGCGTACACTAGAGGCAAGGCAATTAAACTCGGAAGTATATATTGCCTTGCTCACCGCTTTTTTGTAAATTTCCCTAGCCCACTTTTTGTCTTCTAGATTTTTAAATAGGCACTCAGCGAGTCGGCGAAACTCATAGAAAAACTTGGCTTCTTCTTCTGACTTCGTATATAAATTTTTAGCCCATCCCAGATCTCTAAAGTTGAAGCACACCCCGTCTGCGAGGTCGCGAAGTTCGCAGCTTGTTTTTGCCTGCTTTTCCGCTTTTTTGTAAAGGCCAAAAGCCCACTTTTTATCGTTTAAATTTTTGTAAAGGCTGTCAGCAAGACTACAGAAATCTCTGCTACTTTGAGCCCTGTTTTCAGCCTTGGCATAAAGGCTTACTGTCCATTTCTTATCCGTGAAATTTTTATAAATAGATTCGGCTAGACTGAGAAGGTCACTGCAATCAGAGGCCTTGTCTTCTGCTTTTTTAAATAACTGTTTAGATTTTTCCTTGTCACCCATCTTTTGAAATATAATATCGGCAAGCTCATGGCAGTCTGAATACTCGTCGACCTTTTCTTGAGCTGTGTTCAAAATTTTTTTAACCCAACTCATTTCTCCGAGTGTCTCATGAATACTATCAGCGAGATCGCACAGTTCACGAATATTTCCTGACATGTTAGTGGCTTTCTCGTATAATTTTTTCACCCACTCTTTATCATAAAGTGTCTCGAAAATGCTGTACGCAAGCCAATTTAACTCGAGGCTACTCTCTGATTTTTCCTCCGCTTTTGTGTATATGCTTCTTGCCCATTTGATATCGCCTAATGTTTCGACAATGCTATATGCAAGCCAATTAAAATCGAGACTATCGCTTCCTTTCGTTTCTGCCTTTTTATAAACTTTTTTAGCCCACTCTTTGTCACCTGCCTCCGCTATCCTGTCAGCAATTATTTTAAGATCACAAGCATCTTCTGCATTAGCTTCATCATTTTGAAACTTTTCAGTTAGGAGATGATCGTTGTTTTTGAATTTTTGTTCGGCCTTGATTAAGGAGATATTATTTTTACTTTTTAAGTAATCTTTCTTGGCGGCATTCCTAGATTTATCTGTAATGAGTGAGCGAGAGTAGTTTAAATAGCAGGCTTTGTCCCCAGCGTAAATAAAGCTTTTTTCATATTTAGTTTTAGGCAGACCGTTACGGTTATTCAGTAATCCAGATGGTTGATTCATGTTTTGGCAGAAAGGTTCGGCATCAAAATATTCCATTATTTGCTGGGCGTAGGATTCGCTATCAGTTGCCAAATAAATATGGCCATCAGAACCTAGCTTTTGAACTATTAAATTAACAAGCTTGGGATTGATCAGCCTTCGATTCAGATGCCGTTTTTGAGGCCAGGGATCAGGAAAATTTATAAAAATAGTTTCCAGTTCTTTGTCCTTAAACAAAGCAGAAAGCTTATTTCTTGCATCTCCGTATACGACCCGGACGTTACCTAATTGAAGGGCTTTAACTTTGGTTAACAAGCTTTGGACCCCGCTTGTTGTAAAATCTATGCCTATGAAATTGTTATGTGGTTCTCTGGTGGCCATTTCAATCAAGAAATCTCCCATCCCAAAGCCGATTTCAAGGTTTAAAGGATTGGAGTTCTTAAATATATTTTTCCAGTCCGGCTGTGTTTCAATATCCAGCAAGCAAGGGTCTTTGATCGAAAGTTTTTGCAATGAAGCCCTTGCCGTCATTAAGCTCATTTTTTATAGTTCTTCTTAATTGTTTTTACATGGAAATTGAAATCTTACGTATTTTTAAACATTTCTTTATATAACTCAATTTAAAAGCAGGAAGATTATTTATCATATATTTCGTTAATAATTGTGAAATTAATTTATGTAAATAATTAAATAGAATACACTTAAGTTACTATCGGTTAGACAAATTATTCTTCAGTGGAAAATTTGAGCTATAGTAAAACGAGAAAGCCATAAGGATTTAATTATTAGGCAATCTAGTTATTGTTTTTTTATGGTGAATCGTTTCATTTTCGAACTTTACCAGTTTGCATGAGGTTTTATGCTTAGTATTTTTGTAGAAGCAAGTTGTAATCGTTATGTACGAGATGAGTGTCGGTTTTGTCATGTGTATGCCCCTTTGCAGTCTATTTTAGAATCTAAGGAATACTGGCATATGACGCCAGATACTGCCGAGCTTATGGCAGAAAAAATTCGCTCGATTGAACCATTAAATGATCTAGCAAAACAAGAAATAAACTTGACAGGCGGTGAGGCATCACAAAACCCGCATATTGTGGAAGTTTACAAGATATTTAGAACCCTCTCTGACAACGTAAGGCTTCATACCAATTTAGATATAAACTCTGAAAAATCTAAACGTTGGGAACGTTTGGTCGAAATAACAAAATTGCGAGGCCGTATTGATATCACTCTCTACCCAACAGTATGGGAATCTAGACAGAAACCATTATTAGAGAAAGTTATTCAGCTGCAAAATGGTTTAATTGTGAACCTGATATATGAAAGCCTGGAGGATCTCTTAAAGCAGATCAATATTTTGGTGGAGTTTTTTATCCATCAAGATAAAAAAAAGTTTACTCCTGTTATGGAATTGCTTAATAAGTTTCGTGATCGTTTAAGAACAACTATGAAGACTAATCCAGAATGTCGAGAAAATGATTTTCTGGATGGAATGGGCGATCTTGAAAACTATGTGTCCTGTCCGGGTGGTTTTGTTTTTGCGGTTAATGCGATTCCCTCGTTTCATGTTAATCCAAAGGGAATACGAGATATGACTTCCTTGCCTTTTCCGCAGGATATTTATAAAGTTGAATGCACTGCCGTTCGAGGAGTGATTGAAATAATGACGATTCTTCAGACTGGAGAGATGACCCCATGTTGCGATGTTGGAAACTTAGGATGCAAACCAAAGTTTGGTAACTTGCTAGCCGACTCCCCAGAAGTTATTTTACAGAAATTCGGTGTGTCACAAAAACTCATGGCCTCTGGCGCGTTAAAAAATTTAAAGAACATAGAAAATGGTAAGGCTGGTGAGTGGGTTGAAGAAGGGATCCCACCCTTTTGTGTGTAGCGTGATAATTTTAGAATTCATTGCTAAATGTTGGACCGGTTACTCAGGTTTATATAGGGGCAGAACAAAAAAATTAAGATTTTTTAATGTTATTGAGCTAATATAGAAAATCACTGCTGTTTTAGAGGGAAAATTATCCTTGTAAACCATTGTATTTAAATATGTTTGTGTTTTTTTAGTGTTTCTTGTTTAAGGCTTGACAAGATTGAGTGCTTTTGATATTGTTTTTGATAATTATTAGTGCATCGCTAGATTGATAGCCTATTAGTTAGTTGGTGTTGCGCTAAGCGGGATAGAAAAATTTTCATGCGGGGCATTTTGTGTAATGAGTGTCTCGAATAAGGATGTTTGAATAGGGTGAAAGATTTAATAGAATAATACGGCTTTTTTTCTTGAAAGGGGGGAGCACGATGAATAAGACAGTAACAGCTTTAACTTTAGCGGTAGTATTCATGTTTGTTGCATCAATCTCAAGCGCAATGACGAGTACCTTGGTAGCTGGCCAGACTGGTGTATGTGTTCAGGCATCTTGGGTTGCTTACAACCAAGATGAAACAAAAGATACTCAATTGCAGTTCAACGTTGGGCCGATTGGTTATGGATGGGGTAAAAATGTGACACGTACATTGGCTCCCGGTGGATTCCAAGCTAATGCAATAGCACAAAAAACTGTGTTCAAGAATAAAGGTCCTGGGGCGGTGTCTGTTAATTGTCAAAGCCGTGATAGGAGTTTCTTCCATGACTGGAAGATGGATCCGGGTTCTGGAAAGACATATCAGACCGATTACCACATGGATCACGTATCTCCGGGCACCTATATGGAGCCTGGATACGGTATGCCGCAAGGTACCGAGCGAGGATTGTTCGGTGGTGCTGGTCAAACTGGAGAAAGCAATCGTTAATCGTTCTTTAAGTATTTTTAGCCGGGGGGCTTTGGCCCCTCGGCTTTTTTTTTGTAATTTTTGCCCTCACACATAGTAAGATAGGTTTTGTTCTCTGAATTTTAATGGGAGTTTCTAGATGACCGAACAAAGGTTTATCGATAATGGAGATGGCACGGCTACCGATACATGGACCAAGTTGGTGTGGATGCAAGAAGACTCGTACTTGATGATAAAAAAGTTTTTAATCTATCTTCATGCTCAAAGGCTGAGGGATAAGTTAAATACTGAATCTTTTGCCGGTCATACCGACTGGCGTTTTCCGACTAAGCGTGAGGCGCATAGTCTCTTTGATAAGGTAAACTCGGTCATAGATAAATATGGTTATAGTATTCATATTGATCCTGTTTTTACACCAGGTTGCGGCTACGACACTTGGACTTCTCATACTCGGGGGACAATGACTGCTTATTGTTATTCCTTTAATAGTGGTCGAGGAGGGCACAAGGAGTCAGGTGA
>JAPYPM010000162.1:2656-5505 GCA_029937635.1 Nitrospinaceae bacterium | reverse complement strand
CTCCTACTAACTATTATCTGACCTTTGTCCACATCATACTCCTATTAAAACGAATAAACTATTTTCATTGTCTATCAACTAATAGATATATTTCTTTAGAGTATGATTTAAACATCAAACTTTAATTACGTGTCTTAATTTGAGGCCGGTATGCTAGACATAAACTGATGGGATTGTACTACTCCCTTCGAATTAAAAGTGATAATTAGATCCTTAGACTTGTTTTCACTAACTATAGAGTAGCGATGATCCTCATAAACCCAGACAGGCTGACCATTCTGGACACCTGTTTTAAAGGGCTCGCCAAACATTTGTTTCACATCTAATTGGGTAGTAACCCCATTTGCAATATTCGCTACATTCGATGTATTAAAACTGTCTCCAACGGTACCACACCCACTCAATAACAATATAATTCCTACAAAAATGAATATTCTAATATGGTTCATAATAAAATTATCCTTTTTTGAATAGTTAAAAGAGATAACTAGCTACTAACTCGAAAATGTGCACGCCTGTTTTTTTACCAGCATATCTCTTTATTTTCAGCACATAAAGGATTTTCTTCACCAAAACTTATGGTGTGAATCCGCCTATCTACCTCAATTCCCTTTTTTAAAATACTTTGATGGTTTATTCATGCTTAATTTCAATAATTTTGTTGCTCTTTAGCAACATTTAATTGAAATTCTAATATTGCTATGCGAGTCTTTAACTGACTTTTTTCATCATATTTCAGCTTGTTCACTGTTATTCTCCCAGAATTATTTTTATCAAATTTATCTGTCATTCTGTTAAACGAACCCAGCGCTTTTAAATTAATAACGATAATGCTCATACAATTTGTGTGAGATCCTGCAGAGTGAACATTCTATCATCGTGATTAACTTCCATTGTTTTATTAACTGCAAATTTTAAACTTTTACCGGGTCTAAAATAAGGACCATTTTTAGCAGGAATGAACACCTTCCTTCCAGTTTTTGGGTTTAGACCTACTCTAGAATTCCTTTGACGTATTCTGAAGCTGCCAAAACCTCTTATTTCTACTTCGCTACCCTCACTCAGAGAATCAGTTATGTCAGTGCGTCTTATCAAGAAATACTCTTAAAACCGGATGTGGTGTAGAAAAATGCTATGGGGTGGGAAGTTTTATAAATACTAAATGCATCTGACACTCTAGGTAGTGAGGATAAAAAAAATAAAATTTACTTAGGCAACATCAATGACCGTTTCCATCTCATTGAATTGTTATTAACAACGCCAGATTTTACCGGTATCTAAATTAAATTCTTAAATGTATAGAGCCCATTATTAACGGTAATTGATAAAATTCATAGCTATATCAAAGTCTTTTGCTTTAACCGCAGAAATAACCACTTGAAGATCATCTCTATTCTTCCCACTTACTCTTACCTGGTCATCCATAATCTGTCCCTGAACTTTAACACCCAGCGTCTTCAAAAACTTTACGATCTCTTTTCCTTTGTCTTGTGGAATGCCTTTCTGGAGATTTACAATTTGCCGAACTGTATTCCCACCAGCCTGCTCTACTGTTCCATAGTCCAGAGCCTTGAGAGAGACCTCACGACGTACTAACTTACTCTGCAAAACATCGATGACAGACTTTAACTTGTATTCATCATCAGAAACTATCACCAATTGATTTTCTTTTTCTTCCAACTTAATTTCGCTCTTACTTCCCTTAAAGTCATACCGTTGACGGATTTCTGCCACCGATTGATTGACTGCGTTAAGAACTTCCGCCATATTTACCTCGGACACTATATCGAACGAACAACTTTTTGCCATTGAATCTGATCTCCTTAATACGATATAAAAAAACTATTATAGAGTCATTCAGTTCATTATGACAAAAAAAATCCCAGTTCTTCAATCATGGAGGAGACAATTCCTGATCGAAGAACTGGGACTGAATTTCCTATATTACTGTCATACACAGGAAAATTTTCAAATATTAGTACTCGTAAGCCACAGCAAAATCTACACCTGACGCCGTAACTCCATCAGATATTGCAGATACTTTGCCATCGTACATTCTATGCCAATGGGTAGCCTTAATAGCAACTTTACTGATAGGCTTCCAAGCAAGACCCACGTTAAACTCATTAAAGTTTTTTGTAGGATCGGTACTAGTCGCGCCTTCTCCTTCTTCATCATTTGGTCTAATCAACTCGTAACGTGCGAACGCAATCCAATCTTGAGTCGTACTCATCCCCCGTAGCTCAGGAATATGTATAGCAACCTCCGCCAAAAGGCCAAAAGCCGATTCAGGTACATCATTAGCACCAGCTAATGTGTCTGACGACATCAAAGCATTAATCTCTTTTGTGTCTTCAATCCAACCTTTCATAATGCCAAAATCATACTCAAATGCACCACGCTTAGTTTTATAGTCGGCAACTAGAAGAGTTGTTCGACCACCCTCCTGAATTCTACCGTTAGTAGAATCACCCGTGTAAAATGAAAACCCCGCCTGACCTCCCGGAGCTTTTTTCTCAACACGGCCTGTGAGTGCTATATCAACAGCTACTAACTCGCTTAACTGCGCTCTACCTTTTCTTATAAAGTATTTGTCGTCAAAGTAACGACTTGCATCTGTAGATACAACAGCATTCGTCGCGTAAAGGCGATAGCTCACATCACCTGACGAACCAAAGATTCCAGCACCACCTTGTGACCATGTTGAGGGGATTAAATATTTATGGAAATTTGGTCTTTCTGCTGAATAGAATTTGTTCGGCTCATGAAATTCATTAAGATTACCCATTGGCATAATCATTGCCCCTGCTCGGAAATTTAAAGATTCAGACACCAGGAAATCTAAGTAG
>JAPYPM010000162.1:0-2646 GCA_029937635.1 Nitrospinaceae bacterium | reverse complement strand
AAGTAGCCAAACTCAAACTCCAACTCAGTCATGGCGTGTTCAAAATCCATCTCCATATTTAAATGAATCCAATCAGAAAGCTCCGAATGTATACCAATAACAAATCGGTGTTGATCTATTTTAGTCGGACCATCATCATAAGTACTATAATGAGTTTCACCGTATCCATGCACAGAAGTCCTGCTAGCAATTCCTGTCCCACCAGAGCCTGAACCTTTTATCCGGTCCAACTCTTCAGACACAATATTTAGTCTTCTTTCAAGTTCATTTACATCTGCAGGAAACACCGGCGCAGCAGCAAACATCATAACTATTGATATTGGCAGGGCTATAAATTTTCTGTAATTCATACCTTCAGTCTCCTCGTGATTAGTTTTGGCTCTAAAAACTTTTAATACAATTAAAATTTTACTGCTAATTGATTTAATAATATTAATTTTCAATATCAATATTATTCTTTAATGAGATCGATTATCATTACCTTTATCATAATTGTCAATGTTTTTTTTAAAAACATTATTTTTTACCTTAACCCCTTTAAAAACAATGATATTAAATTAGCCCTGTACTAAATAGTTGACTGTATCTTGTTGATTTTAATTAGATATTTGCTCAAAACATTTTTTTAGCGCGGAAACACTACTGGAATGAGTTCGTCCAATTTGAATTCCATTAATTTGTGCCATACGTACTGTGCCTTCAACCATTTCATGAGCAACATTTCCAGTACAAATTACAATTCTTTCAAATTTACTCAGGCGTTTGACCATATCCGGGAATTTTTTACTGAAAACTTTTACATTATTAAATCCAAGATTACGGCCATGCCTCAAGTAATGAGGTTTTAATCTATCTAGTCCACCTAAAATAGCAATACTCACGGTATTCTCCTTTCTTTGTAATTAAAGCGTTTCGTTGAAGATAAAATATATAATAATAATGATAATCATAACTATTATCATTATTAGAGAAAAACTGTCAACATTAATTTAATAAACACAATAAAAACATGTGCTTACCTTCTAATTACAAAGAGACTATAAAAGTTTTTTTGGAGTAGTTTTGGAGAATAAAGACTTAATACGCGGAGTAAAATAAATTTAAAAAACAGTTTGACCTTCGAGGCGAGTTAACACTTCATATCCATTATCAAGCACAGCAATTGTATGTTCAAATTGGGCAGAAGCCAATCCATCCTTGGTTACAGCTGTCCATTTATCAGAAAGAATTTCCAGGTCGGGCTTTCCTTCGTTGAGCATTGGCTCAATAGTAAAAACCATGCCCTTCTTTATCTCAACACCCTCCCCAAAAGTCCCTAGATGGAGAACTTGTGGGTCTTCATGAAAATTTCGTCCAATCCCGTGCCCACAAAATTCCCGAACTACAGAATACCCCTTCTCATGGGCAATTTTCTGGATAATGGCTCCTATATCACCGAGATGCGCACCGGGCCTAACCACCTCTATAGCTCTCTGCAAAGACTCTTTGCAAGTATCTACTAGGCGACTAAGTTTTTTTCGAGCGGACCCGACATGAAACATTCTACTGGTATCACCGTGAAAACCATTTAGGTAAGTGGTGATATCTAAGTTTATAAGATCACCATTACGGAGCTTCCGATCAGAAGGAATACCATGGCAAATTTCTTCATTGACAGAAGAACAAATGCTTTTTGGGAAACCTCTGTAATTTAAAGGTGACGGAATAGCACCATGAGAAACAATAAATTCATGGCAAATCTCATCCAGTCGGTTCGTTGTGACTCCTGGCTTAATATAAGGCTCTATCATTATTAGAACTTCTGCTGCAAGCTTAGCCGACTTACGCATTACTTCTATTTCTTCATCTGTTTTTATTTGAATCATGTAGATATCCCAAATCTCTAAGACTACGTTTATCTTCTCGCCAATTATTCTTCACTTTAACAAAAAGGTTTAGATACACTTTGCAACCAAAACGTTTCTCAATTTCTTCTCGAGCTGGTTTTCCAAGTTTTTTCAACATGGACCCATTAGCACCAATTAGAATTTTTTTCTGCGATGTGGTTTCAGCTATAATCAATGCGTCAATAACCCAAACGTCATTATGCCCTTCGTGCGTACCCTCGACAACCACCGCTATGGAATAGGGAACTTCCATATGCGTTCTTTGCATTATTTTTTCCCGTATAATTTCCTCTATCAAAAACTCCTCTGAACAATCGGTAATCATATCTTCAGGAAAGTACTTAGGGCCTTCAGGTAAATAGTTAAGAAGCGTTTTTCCAAGACCTTCCAGCCCATCGGAAAGAAGAGCAGACACTGGAACAAGTTCTCTAAAATTAAATTTCTTATCTGCTTCGGCTATTAAACCGAGTAAATCTGGTTTCGAAACGAGGTCAATTTTGTTAATAATGAGAA
The DNA here is from genome assembly GCA_029937635.1 of Nitrospinaceae bacterium. Lineage (GTDB taxonomy): Bacteria > Nitrospinota > Nitrospinia > Nitrospinales > VA-1 > Nitromaritima. Next base: position 247 of record JAPYPM010000162.1, on the reverse strand, counting down.
TTTTGGGAGACTCTACACCCTTCAAAGTATCTAAAACAAATATATCATTTTCAGCAAAACCTTGTTTTGCATCAACTACAAATAAAATGAGATCTACGTCATGATAGGTACTAAGTGACGCCTTAACCATCAGTTGGTTGAACTGAGAATTAGTTTTATGAATTCCCGGAGTATCGAGTAAAATAACCTGCCCTCCAGGAAAATGAACCACACCTGTAATTTTATTTCTAGTCGTCTGAGGCTTGCT
>JAPYPM010000161.1 GCA_029937635.1 Nitrospinaceae bacterium | reverse complement strand
GAAAAAAGTAAGTTTGATATGGCAGAGGCAATACAATCAGAAAAACTAGGAAATAAAAATGAAGTCAAAGCACTCAAAGCAACAGCAGCATCGCTTCGTGAAGAACTAGAAAAAAGTAAATTCGATTTGACAGAAGCAGTTCAGTCAGAAAAACTAACAAGCACTGGTGAAATCAAAGCGCTCAAGGGTACAGTTGCTTCTCTTCGAGAGAAACTTGAAAAAAATAATTTAAAACATAAAAAATTATAAGATGTTCTCAGTCGTATAAAGACTTAACACAATATATTTGATCCTACATTAAAGAGCAAAGTAACCAATATGGAAACAACTAAAAAAGAAACTCCTGAAAATAAGACCTCAGGCAAAAAAAAACAAGACAGCTTCGTTGATGCAATTTCCACTAGCCAGGAAAATACTGGTAAAGGAAAAAACGTCACCATTGAACATGGCAAACTATTAAAGTTAAATAAACGTCTTGAGCAGGCAGAGTTTCTTCTTGAAATGACCCGTGAAATAGCAGGTTTTGAAACTTTAAGTGAAGTGCTAAACAGATTGATTGAGATTACTGCAAAAGAATTAGACTGTGAAAGAAGCACTTTATTCCTCAATGATGAGCAAACAGGAGAACTATACTCACGTGTTGCTTTAGGCGATCTCGAAAGAGAGATAAGAGTTTTGAATGACAGTGGTGTCGCTGGCTATGTTTTTACTCACGAAGAAAGTCTTACCATACATGATGCTAAAGCTGATCCGAGGCACGACCAATCAATCGATGAAGAAACAGGGTTTGAAACAAAAAATATTCTTTCTGTTCCGGTTCGAACTATGGCCGGACAAGTTATAGGAGTATTGCAAGCTCTGAATAAAAATAAAGGTAGGTTCACAAAAGAAGACTTAAAACTTCTAGAGACATTGTCGAGTCAAGCATCAGTTACTTTGGCCGGAACCCAACAAGTGGAACGAATTCGAAAAAAACGTGCTCAAGAAATGGAGTTCCTAGATACTGTTGCAACAATTACGGCAGAAGTTGATCTAAATAAATTACTTCAGAATGTCGTCGCTGAGATCACCCGAATGCTAGATGCTGATCGCTCGACTATATTCATTAACGATCCAAAAACTAATGAGCTTTTTTCCAGAGTTGCTGGAGGTGATGGTGTCGGAGAAATTCGATTACCAAATCATGTTGGAATCGCAGGAACGGTTTTTACCTCAGGGGAAACTCTGAATATTCCTCATGCCTATGCTGATCTTCGCTTTAATCCAGGCTTCGATAAAAAAATAGGCTATTTTACACAGTCAGTCCTCTGCTCCCCAATAACAAACAAAGCAGGCGAAATTATTGGAGTTTCCCAGGTTCTTAATAAAAAGGGTGGGCCTTTTACTGATGAGGATGAGTCACGGCTACGAGCTTTCACAACACAAGTAGCTATCTCCCTGGAAAACTCTAAGCTATTTGATGATGTTCAGAATATGAAAAATTATTCCGACGGAATGCTGCAAAGTATGTCTAATGGCGTAATAACATTGGATGAAGAGGGAGAAGTAGTTACTTGTAATGAAGCAGGGTTAAAAATTATGTCAATAACAAAGGAAGAAATTATCGGTTTGAAAGGTAAGGAACATTTTGTTGATAAAAACAGTTGGATTATGACGCAAGTCGAAGAGGTTTTAAAAACACAAGAGTCTGCAATAACGATGGATGCAGAATTATTTTTTGCTGAAGAAAAAGTCTCGGCTAACACCTCTGTACTCCCACTCTCTGACCCTGAAGGTAAACACCTAGGAACACTCATAATGATTGAAGATATCAGTTCCGAGAAAAGAATGAAATCAACCATGTCTCGATATATGGATCCAGGCATAGCTGAACAGTTACTGGCAGGGGGAGACGATGTTCTAGGGGGTCAAGACTTGGTAGCAACGCTTCTTTTTTCAGATATACGAGGGTTCACAACGTTAACAGAAGCTCTAGGAGCTCAAGGGACTGTTAAGTTACTAAATGATTATTTCACCATAATGGTTGATTGTATTAGCAAGGAAGAAGGTATGCTAGATAAGTTTATTGGAGATGCAATTATGGCCGCTTTTGGAGTGCCTATCTCTCATGATGATGATGAAGATCGTGCTATGCGTGCCGCTATTACTATGCTAACCAGTTTGGAAGATTGGAATACGGAGCGAAAAAAACAAGGACAGTTGCCTGTTTATATGGGTATCGGCCTAAATACGGATAAAATAGTTTCAGGAAATATAGGGTCACCAAAAAGAATGGATTTTACAATGATTGGGGATGGCGTGAATTTAGCCGCAAGATTAGAGAGTGCATGCAAAGCCTACTCAGCCAAACTTTTGATAAGTGAATACACAGTTGCGAAACTTAAAGGAACCTATCAAATACGTGACGTTGATAATATTATTGTAAAAGGCAAAACTACACCTGTTGGAGTTTACGAGGTTCTTGACTACCACACCGATGATTCATTCCCTAATTTAATGGAATCCGTGAATCATTTTAAAGAAGCAAGAAAACACTATAGAGCTGGCAGTTGGGACAAGTCTATAAAATCGTTCAAAGAGTGTCTGAAGCTCAATGCTAACGATACTCTTTCACAAACATACATAGATCGTGTTGAAGGATTAAAAAAGAACCCTCCCAAAAATTGGGATGGTGTTTTAACTATGACGTCAAAATGACCTCTTCGATAACATCTTAAAACCCTAAATAAAAGAATCCAATAACCTAATATATTTGACGTTTTCAAAAGCAAAGTTTAATGAGCAATAATGATTTCAGAGTTCGTCATGGCAAACTTTATAGCTACCTAGAAACTAAAGACTATGGCGAAATAGTTTTTGGTTGCCCCCCCGGAATAGTAAAAGAGTTCTTAAGGCTAAAAAAACCTCTCCCATCAAAATATATTATTTCATCCGAAACATTTTGCGACAACTTAAATAATTTTGATTTTGAATTTATTGTTTACAGCTATTTATTCACAAGAAGTCCTGGTTCCGTTGTTTATGCGTATTGCCTGCCCGAACAAGAAAAAAGATTTCGAAGCATTCTAAACGAAACTCTATTTGGGCCAAGGTTTGACCAGTTAATAGAATCTCAAAGCAATAAATTATTAAATGAAAAATGTTTAAATACAAAAGATAAAAAAAACCTTCGAATTTTTCTAAGGCAAAATTTTGCAAAAAATAAAACCATTTCTCTTTTATTTGACAACCTTTTACAAGAACACAGCAGCCAACCCATAATTAGCAAAGAACTCCAGAAATTCATTGAAGAAAAGCTTCTTTCTAAAAAAAAGAACATCCTCAATACTGGCATTAAAAATCTTCCCCAAAAGCTAACTAAAATCTACCAGCAATGTGCCCAATTTCAAAAGGAACTTGATTTATTTTCTCTAACCAAAGAGAAAGATCGAAATAGTTTTATTTCAAAAACAGTTAAGTTTTATCATTTGGAAAAGTCGAACTCTGTACTTATAAATGGTTTGGAAAATAAGCGCAAAAAATTAAAAATTCAGGAATTCGAACCTAGGACCTTCAAAGTATTTGAGGGAAAAGTAGAACGCTGCACTGTCAATCTAAATCATATTGCTTCAAAAAATAAAAAGAATAAACCAAAACCAATTCAAATACCTTTTTTTGGAGTTACTTTCATAGGAGTGGGTTCTGGATTTTCAAGTAATAAAGAAAATAGTTCTGTGATCATTTGGTCTGAAGGAAAAGGGATCCTCATAGATGTTGTAGCAAACAACAATTCGATTTTATTAAATTATGGAATTAACAAAAAAGATGTGAACCATGTATTTTTAACTCACGTACACTCTGACCATGATGCTGGTGTTTTAGAAAACCTTCTAGAGAAAAGAAAAACAAGTGTGATAACTTCACGTGTGATTTATGAAAGTTTTTTAAGAAAATCACAAGCCCTCACCTCTTTATCAAAAAAATTTATTGAAAAGTACGTGAAATTTATTGAGGTCGAGCCCTATAAAAAAATTAAGATCCCGGGATTTAAGAATACTTTCTTTGAGTTTGATTATTCTTTACATTCAATTCCCTCTGGACGCTGCACGATTACGTATAAAAGAGGGGAAACGACAAAATCGATATCCCACTCTGGTGATACAAAGTATGATATTTCTAAAATAAATGCATGGTACAAAAAAGGTGCCTTCACTCAAACTCGGAAAAATGGAGTTCTTGGGTTTATATGGGATTCTGACTTGATCATTCACGATGCCGGCGGTGGGAATCTTCACACTAACTATGAATCATTGCTACATTTGAGTAATAAAATTAAAAAAAAAATTTTTCTTGTCCACCAAAATGGCAAACCGCATCCAAAAAGCCAATTACGCTATGCAATTGACGGAGAAACTATAGCCCTAATAAAATAATCCGTTAGTGCTGCAAAAAGTATGTCTTCACCTCCATCTCGCTCTTAGTTTGATTATATTTTTCATAAAACAAATAATTGTTTTAAAAGTATTATTCTTATTTCTTGACACACTCCTCAACAACCCCATACTGCAGTTGGAATATTCCATATAATTATGAAGGTATTGCGTTATGTTCTGTAAAAACGAAGGCGGTACAGAAAGAATATTGAGAATAGCTTTAGGAGTTGGACTTATTTCATATGGAGTATCGGTATCAGGAACTTATTGGTCCGATTATACAATTCCTACTCATCAAATTCCTTGTTGGGAATGGAATAATTTCATATCTCATGGATGTATTATTGAAAGAGGATTTATTGTTGCCGTAATAGGCATTATCCCTCTAATCTCAGGTATAATTGGATGGTGCCCATTAAAGTCCATATTAGGATTAAAAATAAAAAAGAAGTATTAAAACAAGATAGACGTAAGCTCTTCAGCAAGGTGTAATTGTATAACTCCCATTTATTCAAAATCATACTTGCTATTAATTCTCAAAAACTATAAAGTTTTAGCTGAAATTTAATCTTTGAGAGGAATCCGTCTATGCCATCAGAAATTCAGTATGGTCAGTATGTTCGAGAATCCACTTTAAAACAAAGGTCAGTATCCTATAATGATCTGACCCCAAAAGTTGAATTAGATGGCCAAGGCCAAGCGATTCCGTATCAAGCCCCACAACTCAAACTTAAATCAGCTGACATTTACAACCTATTAGCACCGTATTTTAATGTACGGTTAATAGAGCAGGTCAAAGCAGTTTTTCCACTTGCTATTTATTTGGTTCTTTTTCAAATACTTATTTTACGTCAGCCAATACAAGAGGCAGTACTCATTACTGGAGGACTAGGTGCCGTAATCTTTGGACTAATGGTCTTTATGGAAGGACTTAAACTTGGCCTCATGCCTTTTGGGGAAATTATCGGTACTAACCTTCCGAAAAAATCGCCTCTGCCTGTAGTTTTACTAATCGCATTTCTTTTAGGAATTGGGGTAACATTCGCAGAGCCGGCTATTGGAGCACTTCAAGCCGTCGGATCAATTGTTAATGTTGAAAAAGCTCCTT
>JAPYPM010000160.1 GCA_029937635.1 Nitrospinaceae bacterium | reverse complement strand
ATAATATTACGCTTTGGATCTCCCAGCCCTAAACTTATTTCACTATCATGGCAGCTCTCGCAAGGGCGAACTGAGGTACGAATCGTATGGGGAGTATGCGGAAGTAAAATCAAACCTGGCTTTTCATTTCTTGTAAGTCGCACTTCTGTATTTTTTATAGCCCGATCTCCATCTTCACTATAATCTGAAAAAAAATACTGATAGCGGGGCTTCATTATTGAATATTTCCCGCGCTGATTTTTCCCAAGAATCATCGTATTCCAGTCTTTCTCTGTAAATAAATTTAAAAAAAATCCGGGAACTATATCACTCGAAATTTTATCACCCATCCACTTTGCAGATAACCAGTCAGTCATTCCTGTATTAACTTTACCTTGATTCCACAACATTCCTTGCAATGTAGGGTCAGAAAAATTCCAATCTTTCCATTCAGAAAAGTTTAGGTTTTTCTCTCGAATCACATGCATCCCCCAACCGCCAGATGACCAACGGGCATGACAAGCATGACACTCTACAACTTCCATATGCCGAGGCACTGTATGAGCAACTATCCGTTTTTTATCCATAATCAATGGTACGATGTGTTTTTTTCCCGTCACTCTCGAATACAAAACCCATTTATCTTTTTCTTTCTTAACATGCGTAAGAGGAGCATCGCCTGAATTCAAAAGAATGGTATCTCCAACTTTAATTTTTCTTTTCAGGTTGGGGTTAAGAGCGTTAGAAGCAAGTATTTTTTTGGTTTTAGGATTTGATTCGTTAAGTATCGTTTCCCTTGGCTTTTTTGTAGTGCTACCATGACAATCTTCACATCGAATCTCAACACCTGAATGTAACTCTGAACCAGAAGGTGCACCCTTAAAGTCTGTCCCTACATGACAGTCAATGCAATGCATCCCTCGTTCCCGATGAATATCAGGAAGTAAAAACTCGTGTTCTGTCCCATAGAGAACCGGCTTATCTGCACCTGTTTTTTGATAAAATGAATCGGGGCGAGCGGCAGGAGAAAACAAACCCTCGAATTCATTGCCAATTCCATTTTCATTATGACAGTGTTCGCACTGAACGCTTGGTACAGCAGTTGTAAACTTATGCATGACTGGATAGGCCCGAGGATTTGTTAGACTTTTAACTGAAAATTTTCTTTTAAATCGGTCTTTCCTTACTGCTTGGCTTTTTCTAACTTTCGCCTGAATCGCACGATCTTGAGTCAATGTATGGCCATCATTGGAATAAATCATATGACAGGCGGCGCAACCTCCAGCACGATAATCCCCCGGGCGATGTGGTGCCGCACTATCTAAATGACACCGCAAGCATTTAGTTCTTAAAAAATCGTCAACAACTTCCCCTTCAGATGCTCTAGGTAAAGAAAGTTCGCCCTCCTCCACTTTCGGGCGTAATGAATACATTTTTTTTCCTTCTCCCTGAGCTCCCCATGCGTAACGTGTAACTTCGATCATGGATTTCCCTGTTGCCATATTTGACTGCTCAACTTGTTCAATTTGATCTGCGTGGCATTTACCGCAATATTTAGGGGCATGATCTAAATCAGATGGATTAGATACTAAATTCTTATGTGCCGCTGGAAGTGTTTTTCTCCTACGATTTCCTTCATGACATTTTGTGCAACGAAACTTATGGTTTTTACTAATTCTTTCTATCCCTCTGTGACAATAAAGACATCCGCCTCCTTCCAAATGCTCCACATCTCCAAAAACATCTTTAAGTCGAAAACGAGAATCTCTATAAACTTTCTCAATAAATGCATCCGAATTGTTGTATGAATTAAACTGGACTCCATCAACGGTTACTCCTGGCTTTAAAACTTTTCCTGTGTTTTCACGCCCACCACGCAAAAGCATAAAAGGATCACGAAAATCTCCAGCATCTAAAAATTCCTTCTTACTTAAAGGGGGAACGACAACCATATCCTTCTTCAGAATCCTATGTTCCTTTGACATAGAACTAACTAAATTCTTTTTCTCAATTATGAATTCATTTAAAGGTGTCACATCTGTATCTTTATTCGATCCCTCAAGATCTATTCCTTCAGGCTTAGCAAAATCTTCCGATTCTATGATTGGTTCTTTTAAATGTCCCTCAACTGTATCTTTATTTGAAGCCTCAAGCTCTATTCGTTTAGGCTTAGCAAAATCTGCAGATCCAGGAACAGGACTCTCCGTTATGGAATCCCTATCGATCTCAAATGGAGGGTCGTTTCCGATAGAGTCATCGGGTGTTGAACTAAAAAAATTTTCAAAAAACCAACCTTTGTCTTCCTGAGCAAGCAATTGCGAAGTGTATAAAAAAAAACACACCATAAAAAATAGCGCCAATATAGTTTTTTTCTTGATAATCATTGTTCTCCTAAGATACTTGCTCTCAAAGTTCGATGGTCTAAGGTTTTTTCAAACAAATAGCTTTTTCTCATATTCTGATAAATCGGATCGTTATATTTATCATGACAGGGAAGACAATTCCCAACCTTAAGAATTCGATTTATCTCCTCTTGATTAAAAAGTCTAGCACCAGGCTGGCTAATACCTGCTAGAGGTTCCCCGCGCATTGTTAATCTTGCTTTAGGTGCAAGTTGTGATCGACCAGATATAATATCGGTTCTCACCAGTGGTACAATCGTATCGTCTTTACCGGTTGAGTTAAGTCCAATCTGAATGTCGCCCTCTCCTAAACCAAGTGCTATAGTAGACATATGGCATGACTCACAGGACCTCACCTTTTTGCCTATCGAATGAGGATTCATTGCATATGCTAAACGCCCCCCAGAATACCCATGAGCGTTTGTAAATGACCACTCACGATAAACACCCGTAGTATCGCCATTTTCTTCCATAACGGGAATAAAATTTCCTTGTTCATCTAAAATATTCAACAAACGCCTTTCTGGTGTGATCATCGGAACTACTTTCCCTCGAGGACCCACCATAAGTGAAGGCGATTGGACATCAAATTGTTTCATAGTATCCGGTATTAACTTACTTCGCTTGCCTCGTTCAGACATAAAATTCGAGTGGCAACCTTTGCAATTTGGGACCCATTGAGAGTGGCAAGAAGTGCACTCAAGGTTGTTTTTATGCCCAGGAATGTTGTGGTTTTCTAAAGCATCCACCGTCAACGGAGTGCGATAGTTATTGCCTGTGCGTTTCCCCAGGGTAACGATACTGTTTTTCTCGACTTTTACGTTTGTCAATTTGCGTTGGCGTGATGAAACAACCATCCAATCTCCAACAGAATTGCTCCATCCTGTGTATGAACGAGCAAGACGAACTACGCGATCCAGTGGATCCTTGATCTGATCGATCAGTGGCCGGGAGTCGGTATCTCCGTGACAGGTTTCGCATCTCACTTCGACAGCTTGATGTTGTTTAGAATAAATATTACCATCTCCCATAATATCAAATTGGGTATGGCAATCGATACACTCGAATCCTGCTTCCAAGTGGACATCCTGCTTAATTTTCCCAAAACCCGGGAAATAGTCGATTGATTTTTTTCTTATTTTTCCGTCACTCAATCCATTTTCGATCGGAGCATCGGATTGAGATTTCTGAAAACCTTGATGGCATTGCCTACAAATCAAATCAGGTGCAAGAGTAATCATCCTATGTTTTTTTGGGTGTCCTAACTCTACTTTAGAAATAGTGGGATCCTCTCCTTTATATAATCCGTCTTCCGAGTAAGTGAAATGGCAAGCAGCACAGCCCTGAGAGCGAAAAGTCCCAGGTTTCCCTGGAGAATCGATATGACATTGAAAACATTTATCTTTGAGTATACGATCCGCGATATGATGCGAAACAAGGCGCTCGCTGTTACTCGGAGATTCCTTATTACTGAAGAGTGGGAGAGCCTTCAGGTTTAATAAGGCGCCCTCACTTAAAGGGACGTCACCATCTTTATCCTGAATGACATTTACACCGTAGTTTGCTTTTTGATCATCTTGTACACCCCACTGGTAACGTAACCCTGAAATCATCCCCGCAAGGTTACCCATCATGGACTTTTTCACCCTTTCTATATGGTTGCGGTCTTTTTGGGGATGTCCAGAATGGCAATAAGCCTGACCGCAGGTTTTATCAACCACATTAAAACTAGAAGGGTTTCGCTTGCCTGTTTTAGCTTCCGGATCATAAATAAGAGTCAAGTGAGCCACTTCCTTACTCTCAGAGTCCCCATTTCCTCCATGACAAACTGTACAACCAAAACTCAAGGGATGGGCTTTCCCAATTTGGGAAATCCCCCTATGACACGACACACATTTCTCAGTCAAAAACCCTCGGTAGTCTGAAACACGAATCCATGGATAATCTGGCAAAATTGCTGTTACCGAAACCTCCTTAGTTTCTTTCGATATTAAAGAGAAATCTTGCTCGGAAGGAACAACCGTTTGCGCCTCTTTCACAAAAGAACCAAATGATTGAGTTTGTTTGTGCTCCTCAGGTTCAGCAAAACTCAATGATAAGGAAACAATAGTACTAAGAAAAATGAACCCCAGACATAGGATCTTATTCATACAGAAAGATTGAACTCGGATAAAAAAAATTGCATCATTCGAGTTAGCTTTAAACTTAAAAACAAGAGGGCTGATTCAACTATGAAAATTTTTAGCTTAGTTAAAAATCAAGCTAACGAATGACTGCATTTTAAAGTCGCTCAACTCTCCAAGATTTATAAATTCTTCTATGCAAATACCGCCACAGTTTATATATAAAGGAAGGGGAAAGCCAAAACCATGCTCGATATAACAACCAGCACCCTCTCAACTAGAATTAGTTTAAGAAAATTTAGCTTATTTCAATTTCAATTATTTAATAAACCGGGTTGTGAAAATAATAAAGGGCATCCTCACCCGGTCGGATGGAATAGTCGGGCAAACTAGAGCAATGCTCCAGGCTTATCTTCCAATTATTTTTTTCTTTGGAGAAAACATAACTGCAGACACTGTGATTTCGTTGGTCTATGTGCACGTTCTCCGCGACCACACTACTAAGTTCGTCCACTAACACATAACCCACTTTATCCCCTTTATTGCTAGCAAGAACCTTACGCTTCATACTACACTTCATTCCAACTAATTCGGACATCATTTGCCGATAACTCTTAATCCGGTTGTCCAGCAAAGCACGTTTATCGTCAATCATAATTACTAACTCAGGACTATAATATTGGCTTACTTGCTCTGGGTTAGTACAAACCAATTTATCCATTTTTTCTAGAATCACAGAAAATTTATCAACATCTGCCGCCAAAGCAGGTGATGTTAGGTTAAGTCCTAATATCATCCAACTGGTAAAAATAAATGTAAAAACTAATCTACACATAAACTGTTCTCCAAGAAATTTGGATTAAAAATTCAAGCTACAATTTAATTTCAAAGTGCTTTTGGGGGGCTTATGGAAAATTCTGCAAGTAAATTTCAACAGTCTCTCCTGTTCGTCCCCAACCAAAAGAACCTGTCCCCGCAAATGTTGTAATGATACCCTGATCATCCACTTTTCGAATACGATTATTACCCATATCCGCGATATACATA
>JAPYPM010000159.1 GCA_029937635.1 Nitrospinaceae bacterium | reverse complement strand
GGATAACGTCTAGAATGAAAAATTTGACGAATCCGGTCGTAGCGGACATTGGGTGAAAGGTCATTTTGATTTAGAATGGGTTGTAATTCGGGCAGTTCAAATAGATTAGAGGGGCTTATTTTATCGCGGACAGAAATTTCATCAACCCATTCCAGTAAATCCCGCCATTTATTGACCCCAGGTCGAAGTAAAGAAAAAAAACGTTCAGCTGCCTCGGCACTTTGTGCATTCCAATCGAAAAACACTGAAAAAACTCTAAGAGGTATATTCATATCATGAAGAAGAGTTTTAAGGCAAGGTGCTAATTGATTGGTATGAAGATGATCATTCAATAGTTTTTTACTTTTCTCCAAGCTGAGCATTGGCATATACTTTTCAATGATACGTATTTCCGGAACCTTAACTTCAGACAATTTAAAAAGGATGAGTCCTTTTTCAATATCACTATAATGATGGTGGAGTTGGTTTTCTGAGAGGTTTAGCATCAGTATCGTTTCGTCATTCGGCGCAGGATCTAGAATTCTTGCCGGAATTTCCATTAATTGTAGATGTGATGATATTTTTACACGACGATGACCGCAGATGATTCTAAAGCGATTAGCTACTTGAACTAATGTAACCGGATGGATGATGCCAAACTCTTCGATTGATTGCTTTAAAGAATCAGCTGGATCGCTAAAAGTAAAACAAGTCAGTTGGTCATCATAATCAATGCTACTTATGGGAACCGATTTAAAAAAATATTTAGAGCTATCTTTTATCATGTAGTCAAGGATTTCATGAAACAGTTCACGATAATTTACTTGTTGTTTTTTGGCATGATTTTGAGCGGATGTGATTCCCCCCCTAAGGGGATGGTTTTGGTATCTAATGGCAATTTTACCATGGGAAGTAATAAAGTCGATACAAACCAACATGCCCTAAGAGTTGGATTAAACAAACCATGGTACGCCGATGAGTCTCCTTCGTTAAAACTTTATCTTAAAGACTTTTATATTGATAAATACGAAGTGACCCGCCTGCAATATTATATATTTTGTCAGGCGACTGACCATAAACCGCCACGAACCTGGGGTGGAGAAAAATTTCCAGATGGGACAGAAAATTATCCAGTTTCTTATGTTAATTTTTATGATGCTGCTGCTTATGCAGCATGGATAGGAAAAAGATTGCCAACAGAAGCTGAATGGGAAAAAACAGCTCGCGGTCCCGACCATTACATTTATCCATGGGGTAATGAGTTTATATTTTCCGGCGCCAATGTTAGCCCGTCAGCAAAAAAGAAACAGGGTCGTGGACTTAAATCGGTTGGAAGTTTTCCTCAGGGAGTAAGTTTTTATGGGACTTATGACATGATCGGGAATGTCTGGGAGTGGGTGTGGGATTATTATCTACCCTATCCAAATAGTAAACGCATCTGGCAAGAAAAAGAAAAAAAACAATTGGTCGTTAGAGGAATGTCTTATCTTGGTGTTGGGCATTTCTCTAAAGAAGAATATGAGAAGGTCATTGCTCTTAAATCAAGAGCTAGTTATCGCGAACAACTCAATCCACTATCAAGAAAAAAAGATGTCGGGTTCCGTTGTGCTAAAGATAAGCGCACTCTTTATGAAAAATATTTTGGTACGAAACTTCCAAAAAAATTTTAAAAACTTTTACAACTCACCTCACCTTAAAACGCAACTAGATTGATTTATAAATGTTGTAAATTATAAAAAACCTTCCCGAAAGAAATTAAAAACTTAAGGCATAGTCAGGGAGGGAGCTATTTGTGCTTATATTTTTCTAAAAGAAGCAAAGCCATTTCAAGATTCTTGCGTGCTGAAAGATGGTCAGGTCTAAGCCTTACGGTTTCTCTATAGTGACTAACGGCTTCTCTTAAATTTCCTTTTTGAGCTAGAGCAAACCCAAGATTGTAATGTGCGTCGACATCGTAAGGGTTAAGCTTAATAGCCGTCTTGTAATGAAAAATAGCCTCTTTAGTCCTTCGCGTGCCGAGGAGAGCATTCCCAAGATTGTAATGTGGATTGGCGTAGTAAGGATTTATCTTAATAGCCGTCATGAAATGAGAAATCGACTCCTCAAGCTTCCGTTTATCAAACAGAGCCATTCCAAGATTGTTATGTGCTATAGCATTGTCATCGGTTACCCTAATAGCATGTTTAAAGATTGTAATATTGTTCTTCCAGTGACCCACCTGCACCCAAGTCATTAACATTAATGTCGGGATCCACATTGCTGCTAGGATAGCTAAAACCTTACCTCTGCTACTCCACTTTGCCATAAGCTCTGGCAATCCCCAAGCAACGACAATGAAGATTCCAATGAGTGGTACATAAGCATAGCGGTCTGCCATGGCTTGACCACCCACCTGCACAATTCCAATTACAGGCACCAGAGTACCAAGATACCAAAACCACCCAACCGCAAAATAGGGTGCCTTCCTAAGCAGTCTGATTGCAATAACAGTAATGCCCACCAACGCTATGCCACAAAGCATTCCTTTCCATACAACCAAAGTATTCCCGGGGTGAGGATAAAATACCGCCAGCGCTTTTGGCCATAATGCCTTTTTCAAATACTCAAGATATGAAACCATTGCATTGGTAAGCCGCGTGGAAAACGAAAGACTCCCCATTGACTGTATCGCGTTCACACTTTTTTGAGAGATAAAAGTCACAATACTTGCACCCACTACAAGTAGAAATAAGGGGATTTTTTCGCGAACAAGGCACAGAATCTCTGATTTTATAGCTATATTGTTTTTCGTGCTCCCGTCACTATCTTTTATTTGCCCAAATTTCAACCGCCCCAAGGGCCAATAATCAAGCAAGAAAAGGACAAAAGGCAGTGTGACCAACATAGCTTTTGACATTAGACCCAAGGCAAAAAATAAAAAAACTAGGCCGAATCTTTTGATACTCGGTTTATTAGCATAATGAATATAAGCCCACATGGTCAGCAACCAGAATAAAGTGCTTAGAACATCTTTGCGTGCGGCTATCCATGCAACTGATTCAACATTAATGGGATGAAGTGCAAACATGGCTGCAACAAAACCACATTGCCACAAGGTTCCTGTCATTCGCAGGAGAACCATGAACAATATTAGAGTATTAGCTATATGAAAAAATAAATTGGTCAAGTGATGACCTTTAGGGTTCAGCCCATAAAACTGATAGTCGAATATATGTGAAAGCCATGTCATTGGATGCCAGTTGAAATAGGATGATGTGGTAAATGCCCACATAACACTTTCTTTTGTCAGTCCAGCTTTCACAGTCAAGTTATCCGTTACGTACATATTGTCGTCATAGCCAAGAAACTCATGGTCTTGTACTTGCCAGTAAACAGCAAAGGTTGATAAAACCAGTAATACGCTGATTATGATTGTTACGGTTTTGTTAGCCTCGGCAACTAGAGGGTGAGCAACTTCATTAAAAGAATTGAAGTGGGCACTACGGTCGGGAGAGTTTTTCATAAATTTTCTTACCTATCGTGGGTTCATATTTTTTATTCTGTTTTAAAATAGTAGTTGAATGTGACCCTACTTTCCATTTATAAGGTTCAAACGTAAACTTCCTTAAAGATGTATGATAAATTGTTAAATGCTAGCTGTTGCTCGTCGTAAAGCCAAAACTTTCAAATTTAAATAGAGTTTTTAGAGAATGACTAATTTTAAAAATGAATTAGGCAAGCAAGTTCTTATTCTTGATGGAGCCATGGGCACTATGGTCCAGAATCTGCAATTAAGCGATGCCGCATTCGGTGGTCCGGAGTTCAAGATGTTGACCGACCTGTTAGTTTTTTCCCGCCCCGATGATCTGGAGGGCATTCATCTTGAGTATCTTCAGGCAGGTGCCAATCTAATTGAGACCGATACCTTCGGTGCCTCGCCTTTACGGTTAAAGGAGTTTGATTTTTCCAAATTTGATCCGTCTGATTTAAAAGCCATTCCTGGCGAGCTTGATCTAAAAACCTGCTCGCTGGAAATGTTGACATTAAAACTTAATATTGAAGGTTGTCGTATTGCTAAAAGAGCGATTGAAAAATATAGAGCTCAACCGAACTATGATGGAAGGCCACTTTTTGTTGCAGGATCGATAGGTCCTTCTAACTACGTTATTTCAAGTACTGAAGCTAATTTAAATAAAGGGACTTTTAGTCAGATTGTTGAAAACTTTTATCATCAAGTTTTAGGTTTGATTGAGGGTGGCGCAGATGTCCTTCTAATAGAAACTCAGCAAGACATTTTAGAAACCAAGGCGATTATTGAAGGAGCCAACAAAGCATTTGCCGAGAAAAAAATAAAACTTCCCATGATCGTTCAGGCAACAGTTGACGTATTTTCAAAGATGCAGATATTCAATACGGATATCCATGCTGCCTACACCGCTGTATCAAAAATGGGGATCGATGTTTTTGGTATCAACTGTAATGTCGGCCCCGTAGAGATGGTGGCGACTGTCGAAAAATTAAGTGGTTTTTGTAAACATCCTATTTCAGTGGTACCTAATGCAGGTCAACCGATCTCAGAGGACGGTCAAACCTGTTATAAGCTTTCGCCTGAAGATATGGCGAATACCATGGAGCCTTTTGTTCGTGAGCATGGCGTTTCTATTGTAGGCGGTTGCTGTGGTACCACACCTGCTCACATCAAGGCACTGAGAGAAAAACTAAATGGTGTTGTCCCGGCACCAAGGCAGCCTGATAGAAAAATTTATGTTTCTGGTCCACAGGAAGCAGTTCCTATCGATGCGTCAGAGGGGTTGTTGCGTATCGGTGAGCGTCTCAACGTTCGTGGTAGCCAACTTGTCCGGGATGCAGTGGAAACAGAGGGTGAGGGAATTTCCATGGAGGTTTTGGAGGAGGTGGTCAACGAGCAGGTTAAGGACCTGGGTATTGAAATCATAGATATATGCATGGACAGTAATATTGTAGAGACAGAAGAGGTGTTACCTACAATTATCCATGGTCTTACCAGTGATTTTAAAGGGGTCATGTGCATTGATTCTTTTTCTGTGGAGGCATTAGAAAAATCGATAGAGACTTATCCCGGTCGACCCATCATCAACTCCATAAGCTTAGAAGAGTATAAGGATGGGGTAAGTAAGCTGGATGCCGTGCTTTCATCTACTAGTAGTCATGGTCCAATTTATATAGCACTGGTCAATGGTCCTGAGGGTCCGGCACAAACCGCTGACGAAAAATATAATCTAGCAGCGGAAATTGTCAAACAGGCGAATGAAAAATATGGAGTGGGAGCCGATCAAATTTTGATCGATGTAAACGCATACCCTATAGGAAGTGAGTCTGTTGAGGGGCTTAACTTTTGTATGGAGACCCTTAAAAGTCTTCCACGTATAAAAAAAATTCACCCAGATTTAAAAACATCTATTGGTGTCGGTAACCTGACTAATGGTCTGGCAAAGAAGCCTTACATGCGGAAGGTGCTCACTAGTGTATTTTTAGACGAGGCTCGTAAGGCGGGACTCGATTGTGCGATTTTGA
This sequence comes from Nitrospinaceae bacterium, assembly GCA_029937635.1. Lineage (GTDB taxonomy): Bacteria > Nitrospinota > Nitrospinia > Nitrospinales > VA-1 > Nitromaritima. Next base: position 48 of record JAPYPM010000159.1, on the reverse strand, counting down.
ATCCAAATCACTATGTCCCTCGGGAGAGTTTACCCGTTGAAGATGTTG
>JAPYPM010000158.1 GCA_029937635.1 Nitrospinaceae bacterium | reverse complement strand
ATGAATCACTTCCCTTAGATCTTTCGTGGTATTTGACTAAGCGGCCATAGGACTCAGTAAGAAGCCGGAACATCTTATGAGCCTTTTCTTGGACTTTTGGCTGATCTGAGGGAAAAAGGTCTGGGTGCCATATTTTAATAAGCGTCTTGTAGGAATTTTTGATGCTATCGAGAGATGCACCGGGCTCTAACTTTAGAGTTTTATAATCTTTTTGTGCTGCATGTTGTTCGGGAGGCATTTTTTTATAAATTTTTAAGTGATTTCAAAAAAATATGACAAGGGGATTTGAACCTTTGGCTGCTCGATCGTCAACCACTAAAGGTAACCAATCAATAATTAATTGATATAAAGTTAAATCGACATCAAAATAGTTTTACCTTTATCATACCTGGTTCAGGTTTTAATAATTTTTTCCAATGCCGTAATTGTTTCTAGAATTTTATTTCTTTTTAGCTCTTTAGCAAGGGGAACTATTTCTTTCAAGAGGCTCGGGACTTCTCCTTTTCGTCCGGTGAAAATCATTAGAGGCACCATAGAAAAACTGGGAAGGAGAACTCTAACTAAATCGTTTTGATTTTGAGCAATGTGAATTCTATTTTTTAAAATTTCAATGCCTCTTCCCATTACAACTTGCAAAATTTCGTATTTCCACGGTGGAACGAGTTGAGATCGTTCTTGTTCGACTTTAGCTTCAGACGTTGCAAGCAAAGCCTTTTCAAAATATTCAATAGCGATAATAAATTCGCCCTTTCTCCAGCTGGATATTCCAATAATGGAATACAACATTCTCCGCCCAACGTCATCTCCTATTTGCTCAACAATAAGTAAAGATTCATGAAAAAGATTCGTCGCTTTTCTCAACTGCGACATATCCCAATAAAGAGCTCCCATATTTACCAATGCAACAATTAAATTATCAGAGCTTGTTGTACTTTTGGCAAGTTCATACGCTTGTTTTGAGTAAACTAGAGCCTTTTGAAATTGGCGTTTGGCTTGATAATCATGTCCTAGTTGACTTAATGCTTTAAAGTCGTTGGGTTTTTCCGAGTTCTGTCTCAATTTTTAAACTTTCTTCTCAATGTAGTCGGATTGTTTGATTGATAAACTGGGTTATTCTATATGTTTAGGAAGGAAGTGAAGTGGAATTAACATCATAAAAATTTATTTAATAAATCCACTTTTGAATTCTAGGCTCTTATTATATCGTTTATTATATAGCTCCACATCGTCTTGAGCTGCCAATTTGATAAAACTACCACATGTGCATTCTATATCTATAGTCTAGTTGTATCGTCCATCTAGTTATAGTGTAATCTGTGTGCTCACATTGACATGTTTTGGTGTAATCCATTGTGGTCTCCAAACCAGAACTATTATTAGAGTCGAAAAATGGGGTTATTTTATGCTAGGAGGTAGGCAAAAGTAAAGCGGGGTTAATTTCATTCTCAGCTCTGCGATTGGGACTGGATTTTTTGATCAAAAACTTGGATAGGGTTAAAAATGCAATAACTACAATTTATTGACTTTAAATGATTGGGGTGAAAAGCGTCGGATCTAAATTTAAATGTTAGGGCTCAAGAGATCATTTTCTGTGTTATTTTTTGTCCATATCATTAATAAAACGATAACAACTCTTGTTTGAACGATGTTTAGCGATTTAAGTATTAATCTCAAATTAGCAAGAAACTCTAAAATCGCCCAAAGTTATTCTAACTTCCTTAGGTTATAATAAAAAATCATATTTTTTTAGACTTACAAGTAGTCACAAAGATTAAATGATTTATTCCTCTATTGGTCCTAGTTCAATAATAATTCTCGATTTTCCAAAACCACCTTCAGTATCATCTTTTTCAAAATAAACTGGAAAAGTTCCCTCGCCTAATCCAGTCGAGATCTTTAGAAAATCTTCCATCTGCAATATAAGAGAGGGATCTACAATTGCTATTTCACCACTATCTACTTGAACAGTTCCTGCTAGTTTTCTTTCACTCATGTTCACACTCCTCCTTTTATTTTAATATAGCGACACAACTTATTTTTAGACTTATTTTAGACGTGTAAAATAATACTAGGTGTTTTTTTATTTTGCGAAGCATAAGATCAGAAGAGTTAATGTTTGATGTCTTCGAGGCGATTGCAAAGCAAGAGTAATAAGATTTTTACCGCGTTGAGTTTAGACTTTTTGATTAATAAAATGGTTACGGAAAACCTATAAGTATTTAAATCTAAATGATTAGATCAAGCTGACTTAAAAAACAAACCCCCCTGGCTCATTTAAGTAAAGCTTTAAACATATTTTAAACTAAGATGATTTAATGGGGTGTTGTAACGGTTTGCTCTACATTTTCTAAGGTGTTTTGAAAAAAATATCGGGACGAAAGGATTTGAACCTTCGACCCCTCCACCCCCAGCGGAGTGCGCTACCAGGCTGCGCCACGTCCCGTTATCTTTTAATGTAGTAAACACCGAATTTTTTCTTAACGAGTTGGTTTTTTTGTGAAGTATTTGCCATGGAAAGAACTAATTTTTATGATTTTTTTTGATAAAAATAGAGCATATTAATCTAGAAGTCAATATTTCCTATTTCCCATATTTTACTAGAAATCCAAACGCATTGGATGATGATATACTCTGTGGTATTCTTTTTTGTAACACTATGAAATATGTAAAGCTTAGGATAATATTTTTGTAATTAGTTATTTAATGTTAATAAACGGATGCTGATTGGTTCTTACAAGTTTGATGTGTTAAGAGATTTTTCTTAAATTTACGGGTGCCGGAAATATGAAAGTTGTGAAGTTGGCTGATGTAGTTGAGTTTAGTCCAGAGAAACTTAAAAAAATTAGCCTTTTTGATACAGATAATTTTTTTTGTGACATATACTGTTTAGAGTCGGGTCAATCTCAAAAAGTCCATTCACATGGTGACTCGGATAAAGTTTACTATGTGCTCAAGGGCCGAGGGATGATAACGATTGGAACCGAGGAAAAAGAACTGGGCCCAGATGAAATAACGATTGCTCCAGCTGGAGAAGACCACGGGGTGTTCAATCACACGCAGGATAAATTGGTAATGCTGGTATTTATGGCTCCAAAGCCTTAAAGTTCTAGTATACTTAGTTAGATTTTACGTTTAAAACGAATTGGTAAATTAAGATTATGGTTTATCTAGTATTTCCATCATCATGGCATCCATCTCAGCCTTACCTGAGCTTGCCTAGTCTCAAAGCATATCTCCATATGCACGGTATTCAAGATGTAAAACAACGAGACTTGGCGATTGAGCTTCTTGATCACCTTTGTACCTGGGAAAGAACAAAGCCTCTCTATGAGCGAATTATTGATGAGTTAAGGGAATTAGGTAATAAACCGCGCCACTCTCAATTTGAACAAGAAAAGTATGCCAAGTTACGGGAAGCAGAAGAAGTTATTCCGGCCCTAAAATATGAGATTGATGCAGCAAAAGATTCTCTTCGATGTGAGGATTTTTATGACCTCGATCGCTATATGGAAAGCCTTAAGATAATTGATGTTTGGCTTGATAATATTCTTGCCCCATATTTTCCTTCTCAGTTAACTGTTATCGGAAGTCAGATGCGTTACTCTCCTTACTCAACGAAGGAAGTTTTCGAGTCTTTCACTAACCCGAATGAGAATTTTTTCTACGATATATATAAAGAGCATTACCTGCCATCGATTTTAAAAGAAGACATAGATATTCTTGGTGTGTCTATCACATCGGTAGAGCAGATAATTCCTGGGCTCACTCTTGCTCATTTAGTTAAACAAGCAGCTCCCCATATCCATATTACTGCTGGCGGTAGTGTGTTTACTAAGTTAGTAGATCGAATGGAGCGCGATGGATCTCCTGCATTCCAGTTCTTAGATAGTATGATCGTCCACGAAGGTGAGACTCCAATGCTAAAGCTAGTTGAAGAAGTCAGAGGTGGCGGTGATCTTTCAAAGGTACCAAATTTAGTTTGGGAGGATAAGGGAAAGGTGAGGGTGAACCGCCCTTTTGCAAAAGAAGAACTAAATAAACTACCGACACCAGACTTTGATGGGATGCCTCTAGATTTATATTTTTCGCCTGAGCGGGTATTACCTATTATGGGTTCTCGAGGTTGTTATTGGGAAAGGTGTGCGTTCTGTTCTATTCCTTTTGACCATATGGATTTTCATGTTAGGTATGCTGAAAATGTTGTTGCCGATGTTCAAAAACTTAAAGAAAAGTACAATTGTAATTATTTTTTCTTCACCGATGAAGCCCTTCCAATTAATTTTATGCGCACCTTTGCTAATAAAATTATTGAGGCAGACCTTGATATAAAATGGACCGGAGAATTGAAGTTTGAAAAGAGTTTGCTTACAGAAAATCGAATGGAGCTTTTGTATGAATCCGGATGTCGTAAGTTGATATTTGGTCTCGAGTCTTATAATCAACGTGTCTTAGATTCCATGAAAAAGGGAGTTGAACTTGAGGTCATTGATAGAATTGTTGAAGAGTGTGTACGCATTGGTATTGGCATGCATTTTTACCTAATTACTGGATTCCCAACAGAAACACCTACCGAAGCTCGAGAGTCAGTTGATTTTGTTGTAAATAACCCGCGTATACTCAATTCACCAGGATTTTCCTGTATTATTTCTCAGTTTGACTTGGAAAAAGGAACTCCGTTGGAAAATAATCCATCTGAATGGGGAATAACTGATCTGCATACACCGCCAGACCATGACTTAAGCCTCGGTTATTCTTATAAAATTAGTACCGGGATGGACTCTGAAGAAGCTGAGGTGCTTTATCGTGAGTTACAGGAAAAAATAAACGAAAAAGTGAGTACTTTTCCCGATAACTATTCACTGTCAGATGGGCTCCTTTATCTAGGTCACCACCAAGAAGAACTCACCACAAGTTGACACTTCCAAAGTAGTTATACGAGAATCACTGAGAAGACTAAATATTTATAAGTGATCGCTATTTAATATCCTTCCTACCTATTTCTAGGTTGTTTTTTAATCAGGCTCGCCCAATATTCCTAACATTGGAATTATGCACTAATGAAACAAAGTGTTTAATTTTTAGACCATAAAGCTAAACATTTTCCCTTAATTTGTCGCAAAGTTATATGAAGATTCGAATTGCCATTGCCACCTCCAACGGTTTGGGTTTCATAATCCTGACCGTGGCAATGCAAGTCGAAAAATTTTTTAAGGAGATTTCTTAAGATGCGAATTAATGATAGTTATCAAGATTATCGCTTCATCTCTTCAATTAAAGGGCGAAATAACTTAGCTCTAAGAAAACGCAGGATTCAAAAAATCTGTGAAGAAGATTTCGAAGAAGAGCTTGAGAAGGCTATGCATCAAAAGAAACAAATCAGAAAAGAAAAAGTTTAGCTACCTTACAAGTTGATTACATTAGATTGCTTAGATTTGCGTAAAAAAAATTTTTAAATTTCTTTAGATGCATGAAAGGTTCGGTATAAGGCTGGTAAAACTAACAGAGTTAGTATTGTTGAGGATATGATACCCCCGATTACTACCGTTGCTAAAGGACGTTGAACTTCAGCAC
>JAPYPM010000157.1 GCA_029937635.1 Nitrospinaceae bacterium | reverse complement strand
AGACTATATCCAAGACGATAAACCATTTGCAAGCCAATGAGAGATAGCTAGTTTTATACTTTAAAACTCCGTTCGACGGTTTTTTTTCGTTGTTTCGGATATTTTTGCAAAACCCTAGGAGTTAACTTTTTAGGCATTATCAATATAAAAAAGTGAGAGGCTAATAGTTAATAGTAAGTATCTTTCAGATGGCCGTTATTTTTTTATTTTTGGATAGGATTGGCCTGCGTCCAGTAAAACCCATTTTTCAGAAGTGTCTCCCACAATTAAATCTAGATAATCGTCTAATTGGATGAGTTTGATGGTGTCGGGTGGAAGTCTTAATCGTAATAGTTTTTTCTGATGGCGTCCTTTAAGTGAGACAAAGTTTCCTTCAATTTTTTTGACCAAAAACACATCGTTGAGTGTGTTTTGAATAACTGGTGGATCTTTAAGGACTCGAGATGATTCATTGTCGAGTAGTTGGTTGAGCTTGAGGCAGCGTTCTTGTTTTTCGCATAGCTGTTTCAAAAGTTTTGAAATGTTTATGTCTGTGAGTCCATGAGAGATTTTTTTTTTATCGAGCCAGTCAAAAAAAGAGTATATTCCAAAAAGAATATGATTGATTTCTGTTTTTTCGGTAATAGCACTAAAAGGTAGGTAAGCCACAATGAAGTGACTAAGGTGGGATGGTTCAATATCGCTGGGGTTTGCGATTAAACGAGGCGTTCCTCCTTGTTTCTCGCTTGCAAGGTCGCATTCAATTAAACTTGAATGAAAAAGAGATAGGTTTTCCCCTAATTCGGGTGTCAAGTCCTCCTTGTTAGATGAAGAAGGGTTTGCCGCAGCGTATTCGTTCATCAGTTCATATAAAGTCATTTAAAATTTCTCCTACTTCCCAATTTTTATAAAGCATTCTTTGAGAACTTTTAGGCAAAGATTGATTTTTTCACTTTCAATGTTGCCCATGTTAGCGATTCTGAAAATTTCTTTACTAAATAGACCTTGTCCCGCATAAATGATAAATCCATTTTCTTTGAGCTTGTCATGGAGCCAATCATAAGAAATGCCATTAGGAAGTTTTAATGCAGTAAGGCAATTGGACTGGTGGCTTTCTGGTATTAGAAACTCAAAGCCAATTTCTTTAAACCCTTTGCGTAAGTCTTTAGCGACCTTTCGGTAGCGTTCTATTCGCCCATCGACGGTTTCTTCTAGCAATTCCTCAAGAGCGGCATCCAAAGCATAATGTGCTTGGATTGCAGGTGTAAAAAGTGTGTCTCCTTGTTCTTGGGCTTTAAGATGCTCTGCTAGATTAAAGTATATTGAACGGGCAGGTAAGTCTTTTATTCTTGAGAGGTCTTTTTTTCTATGAAAAACAAAGGAAACACCTGGCAGACCATGCAGGCATTTGTTGGCGGTCCCAACCGCAAAATCGATAGGATATTGCCCGAAGTTAATCTTATCTCCTCCTAAACTACTGATACAATCTACGAGTAACCGCTTATCGTATCGCTTCGCTAGCAATGCAATTTCAGGGAGTGGATTCAATAGGCCAGTTGTTGTTTCGTGATGGACCATGGCAATCACTTCAATAGATGAATGTTTTTGAAGCGCTTGTTCAACTTCCTCGAGTCTCGGCATTTCACCCCAGTTATAACTTATTGTATGTTTTTTCATTTGATATACATCGGCCATTTTGCCGATGCGTTCGCCATATACGCCATTTTGAATTACCAGTATTGATCGGTCTGGGTTAAGGCACGATGAAACTGCCATCTCTAAGGCTGCCGTTCCTGATCCAGTTATTAAAATCGCCGAGTATTCCTTTTCGATGTCAAACGCTTGTAGTAGGTTTTTGCGGATCAACAACATTAGGTCTAAAAATTCAGGTTCTCGGTGGCACAGATCGCCACGGAGTTGAGCATCCCTTACTCTGTCAGTTACGTTGACAGGACCTGGGTTCATTAATGTCATTTTTTTCATATATTTTTTCTGGGTCACGGTATAAATTTATATCAGTTGTATTGCAGTTTAACCTACAGCATGGAGAGGGGCAAAGTTTTATAAATAGATACTAAAAAGTGTTTCTCAATGATGATTGAAAATTTTTCTCCCCCCTCTTATACTCAGATTAATGATCAACTTATCTAAGTTAATAATTGGTTTGCTTTTATTTAAGGTTTGGGTAGCCACTGCTGACGCTGATTATTCAAACTTATTTATTCCTCAAATCAAGTATGAAGGTGGGCATTCTATGCCCTATCCGACAGCCATTGATAGTTTACTAGGGCAGATTGAACGCAGAACTTCTATTGAGACTAACCGAGGATTGACACAGATTGCATTGTCTTATCCCAAACTCTATCGATATCCATTTATATATATGGCAGGGAGTAGAAAGTTTGAAGAATTTTCTGCTAATGACATAAAACGACTTAGAAATTATTTGAGTTATGGTGGGTTTCTCCTTATAGACGACAATTCCTCTGGTATTAACTCAAAATTTGATATCTCGGTTCGTAAAATGATTGAGGCATTATTCCCGCAAGTTCCTTTAAAGAAGATTTCCCGAGATCATTCAATCTTCCGTTCTTTTTATTTGATTAACCGAGTGTCTGGGCGAAAGCAGGTTAGCCCATACTTGGAAGGAATTAATATTAAAGGGAGAACGGTTCTTGTTTACTCAGCCAACGACCTTGGGGGTGCTTGGGCAAGAGATAAGCTGGGGCAATGGACTTATGATATTGTTGGCGGGGGTAACAGACAAAGGCAGCTTGCAATAAGACTCGGAGTAAACATTGTTATGTATGCGCTGACACTAGACTATAAAAAAGACATGGTTCATTTGCCTATTATCCTTGAGCGATTAAAGAGAAATAAGTTGCCATGAAGACCTTTATCGATTTATTTGATTTAGACAGCGGTAAGTTTAATGAAGCGGGTCTTAATTTTGCTTTAACAGAGCTATTTTACGTATGGATATTATTATTGTTTGTGAGCCCGCTTGCTCTATGGTTTTTCTGGACCAGTCTTAAACGAATCCATTCACCATTCCGTAAAGCCCTTCTTATTAGCCTGAGAGCTTTTACTTTTTTTCTGTTGATATTGATTCTCTTACAGCCAGAACTTGAATTCCGAAAAAGTCATACTCTTAAAAATAGAATTGCTATTTTAGTTGATAGTACTAAGAGTATGTCCATAAAAACATTTCCATCAGAACAACCTCGAATCGATTTTGTTCGTCAGGCTTTTGAAAAAAACCAAGGCGTATTAGAGTCTTTGTCTAATATTTTTCAACTCGACTATTACTCAATATCCGACCAAATAGAAACGATTTCTTCGCTCGGTTCAGCTAGACGTTACAGTCCGAATAAAACCAACACCGATTTTGAAGCGGTTTTTTCTAAATTAAAAACGCGCTATGAAGGTAAATCCCTGCAAGGTGTAATGTTGTTTACGGATGGGGCAGACCTTTCTATAAAATCTGATAATATTTCTTCCGAGTTGAAGACTCTTCTTACAGGGGGAGACGGACCTATTTACAGTTTTCAAGCAGGAACCAATCATATGTTCAAAGATTTAGCGATTGAGGAAGTTGATGCAGCCGATTTTGGATTTATTCATCAACCAGTGCGCTTGACAGTTACGATAGGCGCCTCAAATATGGGGAATAAAAATATACCGCTCGTGCTCAAAGATGGAGATGCCATATTGCTTTCCCATGTTTTAGAGATTAGGGAGAGAGAGAATCGTTATTCAGTAGAACTGGAGTTCACTCCAAATGTGCTAGGTAAGCACATATACTCCCTTACTGTCCCGCTCTTTGCAGGTGAGTCTGTAGATAATAATAACAGGATAGACTTTCAGATTAAAGTCATCCGTGACCGTATTCGTATCCTTCATTTGAATGGGCGCCCATCATGGGACTCTCGTTTTTTACGTGAGGTTTTAGCCAATCATCCGAAGATTGATCTTTTATCTTTTTTTATTTTACGAACATTGGATGACGATGTGGTTTCACCTACTTCTGAATTGAGCCTTATCCCATTTCCAACCAATTTATTGTTTAACGATTATCTCAATTCATTTGATTTAGTTTTATTTCAGAATTTTAGTTACAAGCCATTTATAGATAAAGGATATCTGACTAATATAAAAAACTTTGTAGAAAACGGAGGTGCCTTCGCGATGATCGGAGGTGAACTATCATTTCAGGAAGGAGGATATGCGCAAACCGATATAGAAGAAATTTTGCCGGTAGACTTGGGAGATGAACCGCAATTATTTTTAGATGAGTCGTTTGATTTGCAACTTGAAAAGAATCAATTTAGCCATCCTATACTTCAACTGGAAAAAGAATCAGTTGCTAACAGTATAGCTTGGGAGAACATGTCAAAACTTAATGGAATCAATATTGGGCTAAAACCACGTAAAGATGCGAATACTTTAGCGTGGTTTATAAAGGGTCGTGACAAATATCCAGTATTGGTTTCCTGGCGTGTTGGTAAGGGGAGAAGTCTTATTGTCGCAACAGATTCTCTGTGGAACTGGAATTTTAGACAGGTAGGAGTGGGCGGGAGTGGGCGTTATTACAATAGATTTTGGAATAATCTTATTAACTGGTTGATCGATGAACCAGGGACACGGTTGCTAAAATTAGAAACGCACAAGGAGCGCTATGAGGAAGGAGAAGAGGTGCTACTTCGTGTATCTGTTTCTCACTCAAACTACAACCCTTACGCAGAAGCAAAAGTATTGTTGACTATGAAAACGCGTTCAGGTGACATGAAGCTTACCACCCTTAAGACCAACGAGAACGGAGAAGCTTCTCACCGATTTACTCCTGTGGAGGAAGGATTTTACACCATTAAAGCTAAAACTGGGACAGATAAACTTAAACTGGAAGAGAAGACGGAGTTTTCGGTTTTTAGTGAGACGGCTGAGTTTCAAAAACCTAGAGTCAACGAAACTTTATTAAAGAGAATAGCCGAAATTTCTGGGGGCAATTATGAAGTGTTGACAAAACAAACTGACTTTTCAAAAGTCAGTTTCAAAAACCCAAAAATTGAAATTAAGACTAGCAGTAAGCTTGTTCCGCTTTGGGATAACTGGTGGGTATACGGTCTAATTCTAAGCTCTCTTTCTCTCGAGTGGTTTACTCGACGTAAATCAGGCCTTAGTTAGATAATGGAAAAATAAGTGAGGTAGAAGAAACAAATATTAGTTTTAAAAATGTTGTGGGTTTGTTTTTTATGTTCGAGACTTACGGTTAAATATTAATAATTAAAAAATGTGCTTGTGGGAATGCAATTCACAAGTTTTTTAGAGACTTCCCATTTGAAAATCTAGTAAACCTCCTGTAAGATCAAACTGTTAAGGGAGGCTTTTGCCTTCCAAGTTATTTTTAATTCTTTAAGCCGGTTAGTTAAATGTCTCAGCTAGTTACAGAGAATCTTTCTCTTAAAGTCTGGGTGCGAGAGCGCATTTTATTTCTCGCGCTCGTTATATTTTTTGTTGGTGGTGCATTTTATATTGGTGCTGGAAAATTTTTAGACCCGCATAACGAGTGGCTCCACCCCATTAAAGAATTTTCCCTCCTACTTTCACTC
>JAPYPM010000156.1 GCA_029937635.1 Nitrospinaceae bacterium | reverse complement strand
TTGTCCATTCCAATATCTAATGTTCTTATAACCATTGGATATGGTGATATTTCTTGTACAGCATTTTTGAAATTGTCATAAAGTTCGCTTTCCGATGGGAATTTATATGCGTTTAGATATAAAAATTCTGTTCTGTATAAACCCACACCCTCTGCGCCAAATTTATTTAATTCATTTATTTTATAAGTAGACTCAATATTTGCCATAAGACTTACACGAAAATCGTCTTTAGTAATAGCTGGTCTTGCTATATTTATTAGTAATTTTTCCTCATACTGCTTATGTTCTTCTTGTTTGGTTTTGTAGTATTCTAGGGTATTTTTTGTGGGGTTTGTTATGACGTTTCCATTTATACCATCGATGATTATTTGATCACCGGTATTTATTTTATCGGTAAGAGTCTTGATTCCAACAACACTGGGGATTCCAAGGGCCGAAGCAAAAATTCCAACGTGAGATGTTTTTCCTCCCACCTCTGTAGCCAGTCCTAGTACATATTCACGCGGTATTGATATTGTGTCTGCGGGACTTAATGTGTGGGTTATTAAGATAACAGGTCTCTGAATATCTGCGAGTGCGTTCTGATTATGTCCGAGAAGATTTTTTATTACCCCATGAACGACTAACTCCAGATCATCTTTTTTACCTTTCAGGTAGTCATCATTAATATTGTCAAACAAAAGAAGAGATTTGTTTAAGGTTTCTGTGATAGCCCATTCTGCATTTACTTTTTTCTTGCGAATTGCAGTTATAGTGTCATTGACCAGAATATCATCATCAAGCAATAGAGTATAAGTGTCCAAAATTATGGAGTATTTTTCTGCAACTTCTGAAGCCTTTTGTTTTGTTGCCTGCATTTGTTTCTTTGTTTTTTCTATCGCGGCACGAAACCTCGCTACTTCTGTATCAATATCTCTTGAATCAATGGTTTGTTTTAAGGCGCAGAATTTTGATCGATCTAAGATGTAGGCTTCACCTATAGAGATACCTTTTGATACAGCTATTCCTGAAAGCATTCAATTAATACCTTTAGATAAAGTTGCAATATAAGTTGAATTAAAAATCTGCCGGTGGTTGGGCTTATAAATATTAAGTTAGCTTTGAATCTTCATCTAAAAGTATTGAGTATATTTGATCTGTTTCATTTGCTCGTAATACGGATTCTCGTAGAGAAGAGCTTTTGAACAACCTTGATATACGAGCCAACGCTTTTAAATGCTGACCTGTGGAGTTTTCGGGTGCTAGAATTAAATATATAAAGTTCACTGGTTTTTGATCTAGCGATTCAAACTCTACGCCAATTTGAGAGCGAGCAAATACGGTGATGATTTTATCGATCTCTCTTATTTTTGCGTGTGGTATCGCAACGTTTTCGCCTATTCCTGTGCTTCCTAATTTTTCACGCTCTATTAAGGCAAGTAGTAAATTCTCTTTATTAGGAATTACTCCTTTGTCTTTCAAAAAGTTAGACAGTTCCTCAAGAACACTTTCCTTATCAAAACTTTTTAAATCTTTAATAATATGTTCTTTTGAGAGAATTTCAGAGATTTTCATTGCTTTAGAGATATAAGTTAAAACTATTTTTAATAAAAAATGGGTTGAGCTATTTGTTTGAAATGTTTTTAAGATTTCTTAATTAGTAAGGTATGAACACGGCTTTTATGTTTTCTTAATTGTTTCTCAATTTTTTCTAGGACATTATCTAGGGTTAAATATAGATTTCTTGTTTGGTCGTTAGCGCGAATTGTTAAGCCTTTTTGTTTAATAATAGCCTCAGCCATGTGGCGGTTTTTATCTACAAATAAATTAAAATGAATAGAAGTATTTTCATATAATCTATCTTCTGTTTGGGTTATTTTTTCTGTTAAATAGTTTTTTATTGCATCAGTTATCTCAAATTTTTTCCCTGTCACTGTTAAATTCATAAGATGACTCCCTGGTTAAGTTTTTTGGATTGCTTACCTTGAGCTTTCTTTAATAGTATGAATTATTTTTAAAATATTCTTTTTCTTTTGCTAGCTGAGGGGATATTTAGTTCCTTACGATACTTTGTGATGGTTCGTCTGGCGATGTTAACATTTTTATGCATTAATGTTTGAACCATTTGTTCATCTGTTAATGGTTTTTTTTCATCTTCAGTTGATATGATATCCTTAATTATATTTTTCACGCGTATCGACGACATACTATTACCCATATATGATTTGATACCGCTATGAAAAAAAAACTTTAACTCAAATACTCCTTGAGGTGTATCTATGTATTTATTCGTAGTTATTCTACTTACAGTAGATTCATGCATTTCAATATCCTTGGCAACGTCTTTTAATACCATTGGCTGGAGGTATGAAAGCCCCAGGTCGAGAAACTCCTTTTGTAATTTTATAATACTCTTTCCCACTTTGTAAATAGTTTGGCGGCGCTGGTCAATGCTTTTTAAAAACCATAAAGCGGACTTATGTTTTTCTTCTAGATAGTCTTTAGTTTCTCCTTTAGCACTGTTTTTTAATAGGCTGCGGTAGTAAGGACTTATGCGTAACCGAGGTACTCCGTCATCATTAAGAGTTACGTCATAACCTTTTTCTGTTTTAATTACAAATATATCCGGTACAACGTAATCAATACGCTCAGAATTAAATATTTGGCCTGGTTTAGGGTTATACCCTTTAATTCTTTTTATCGCTTCTATAATTAATTCAATCCGAACGTTGAGCTCTGAGGATACTTTTGTTAAATACCTTTCCTCAGTTCGATCTAAATAATTTTTAATTAGTTTGAGAACTAATGGGGAGGAATGCTCGTCCGCTTGAGCTTGAATCATTAAACATTCTTGTAGTGTTCTGGCTCCGACTCCTAGAGGTTCAAATTCCTGAATTATTTTAAGTACACTTAAAACTTCTAGTTCACTTGCGTTGCTTATTTCTCCAATATCATTAATATTTCCAAGGAGATAGCCGTCGGTGTTGATATTTCCTATGATACAACTACCAATAAAACTCTTCCGGTCACTATCGACAGAAAGGTTTAACTGCCAAAGTAGGTGTTCTTGGAGAGAAGGTTCTTTCTGGTGTGTTGTTTCTATCGTGGGTTGTTCTGTATAGTTTTCTGCGGAGCTTCCTCGGTCTATATTATCCTGAAAATAAGTATCCCAATCCATATCTGGGTTTTCTAGTGTATGTTCTACACCTTCATCTTTTTGATCTGTTACCTCAAAGTTTTCTTTTGGTTCGGGAACTTCAGTGTCCTCATCGATTTCTGTTTTGTCTTGTAGTTCTTCTTCTTCTTCTATTATTTCTTCTAGAACAGGGTTTTCTGTTATTTCTTGACGTACCTGTTGAGCAAGCTCTAGGCGAGCCAATGGTAAAAGCTTAATGGCCTGCTGAAGCATTGGGGTCATGACGAGCTTCTGGCTCATTTTTAGATTAGGGCTAAGCTTTAATTGTATCGCCATGTTGTGATCTATAACCTATTATTTTTAAAGAGTAAATTGTTCGCCAAGATAAATTTGCCTTGCTTTTTGATTACGCAATATTTCTTCAGGCAATCCTTCAGATATGATATTACCTGAATTAATAATATATGTTCTGTCTACAATGCTTAACATTTCTCTTGCGTTGTGATCTGTTATTAGTATTCCAATATTTTTGCTTTTGAGATGAGTAATGATTGATTTGATGTCAGCAATAGCAATCGGATCAATACCAGCAAAAGGCTCATCTAGTAAAATAAACTTAGGTGATGTTGCTAGTGCCCTACTGATTTCAACTCTCCTGCGCTCTCCCCCTGAAAGTACATAAGCTTTGGCATTTTTAATATGAAGAATATTAAGCTCTCTTAATAGCGCTCTTGCTTTTTTTTTACCATCAAAGTTCGAAAAACCCATCGTTTCCATAACAGCGATTACATTTTCTTCAACTGTCAGTTTTCGGAATACAGACGGCTCCTGAGGAAGATAGCTAATACCCTTTTTAGCTCTTAAGTGCATCGGTAAACCGGTTACATCCTCATTCCCTAAATATACATTGCCTTTATCTGGGGGAATAAGTCCAACAATCATGTAAAAAGTTGTAGTTTTTCCAGCTCCGTTTGGTCCTAAAATCCCGACAATTTCTCCACGATTTATTTTAAGACTTACGTCGTTTACTACCGGTCTATTCTTATAAGACTTAAACAGGTTTGATGTTTTTAAATAATCCACTTGCAATATATTTTTTGTTAGTTTGATTTACTTGAATTAACTTTTTCATTTTAAGTCTTTTTGGTTGCCTCTTAACTTTGTAATAAAGCTTGGATTCTTATTTTAGATAAGATTTATCTCCAATTGGAATTAGCTTATAGATGTTGTGTTTATTTTTGAAACAATTTAGCTCGCACTCGCTCATTTACAAGGAAGCGATCTTTATTCATTAAGAAAATCATTTCTCGACCTTCTATTATGTCGTCACCTTCCCAAGCGACAGCCTTTGGGTTCCCTGTTAATATAATTTTTTGGAGATTTTTTAGGTAAACTGCACGATCCCCTCTTGCTTTTTTGTTTCCTCTTGTAATTTTTACGTTTCCTATAGCTACTATTTCCTCAGCCTCTTTTTTGTCAGAATTGTTATAAACCTCTACAATATCTGAAGTTATCACTGTAATATCGCTTGAAACAGAAACATTTCCAGAGAATATAATTTTTTGACCTCCATTTTCCGATCTCATTCTATCGGATGTTATCTCAATGGTAGAGGCTGTTTTTTTGTGATTTTTATTTTTTATTGGCTCGGAAAATCCCAATGAAATTGACAGATGAAATAGGCCGAATATTAATGCTATAAACAAAAATAATTTTTTATGTTTTGAACTCATCGAATGGCGAGCTTAGAATTGTTAGGAACAGTATTATTTGAAATTTGTTTTTTTATTATATCTGTTTGAATCAACATTTTAACATTCCCTTCAAGGCTTAGATCATTGGTTTTATTCATTAAAGTTCCAAAGTCTGCATAAACTTTAATCTTTTTCATATCATCTTTAAAAAAAACATACTCGACCTTATTCAATGTTGTGGTTTTTTTATTTTGATTAATTTTAGCTAGCTCTGCCTGTAACTCCCAATCTTTACGGCCAGAATTATCATGCACGATTTTAAAGTTTTTAATTTTTACATCAATCCCATCATCATTAAACTTAATATCTATACTTTCAGAGGTTGCCTGAAAGGTAGTTAAAAAAATATAACCTCCATAACCTATTATAAAAATAGTAGCTATAAGTGCAAGGGCTCTTATTTTTTCAATTATCATATATCATTGATTTATAAGGAACTAAAAAATAGTTAGCTATAAATTAGATGTAATTCTCCCATAAGGCACAATTTTTGTAAAGGAGAATAGTATACGCTAGTCTGGTTACTCGTTCTCATTTTGATGAGGGTGACTATGTCTATGATATTGGTGTGATATTCAATTCTTTAAGCACTTAATATTTGAAACAATCAGTAGAAATTCGTGAAGCCTAATAGATGTTTTTGAAAAGGGGAGGGCAGAAGGTCAAGTTTTTTCGGTTTTAAAATATTCGGTAACAAGGAACCAAAAGTTCTTGATCTCCAGAGGGAATTCTCAAGGAGGTCTCAGTTAAAAATCATTCTCTTTGAGTTGAAATGCATCCGGTTGTTCCGGTTTTTCGA
>JAPYPM010000155.1:548-5718 GCA_029937635.1 Nitrospinaceae bacterium | reverse complement strand
ACCTCACGGACTATCCCCTTTGCCGTTCCTGCAATTTGCCCGATCCTCGACTGGTTGAGGTATTCCGCCATCTCATGCGGTATTTTATTTTTGATCAGCCGAAGGAAAGAGCATCACATTACCAAGAAAAAGCCGATCTAATTCTTGACGCGTTTCAAGAAAAGCATGAGGTCCGAAATAAGTTGGAGAGCAACTTCCCTTCTCTCGCACAATCCTTGTCCTGAATTCCACTCGACCACCACAAGACAATTTCTTGAACGAGAAAATTTCGTGGCGAGACGAGTTTTTTATCTCGCCGGACAAATAGGAATTTTCGGCGAACTTAAATAAATGGTCTGGCGACGCAATTTGACAATCCTGTCCAAAACAGGACAGCGTAGTGATCGGACACTTCTCCCAATTTGCACAAGATAGAGCGCTTACCTGTTCTCAATGATTCAGATTTCTCCTAGACATCGCAACTGGTTCGCGACGCCGTTTCTGATTGCGATTTTGTCCTTCGTCAGTGCGGAGATCGCGGGTGCCGATCAAACTATCGGGGCATCAGAAACGCCATACCTCAACGATGCCCGAGTTGGTGCCGATTCGGACGAAGCAACCGCCTCGACAGACAAAATCCGGACGGCGCAAGCCGGTCTGATATCGGAGCAAAACAAAGGCAGCGGCCCGACCGCCACACCATTCCGCGATCTGCGCGCCGACGGCACCGTCTGTCCTGAATGTCCCGAAATGGTCATGATTCCAAGCGGAACTTTCTTGATGGGGTCGCCAACTGATGAGGCAGGACGGTTTCGAAATGAAGGGCCGCAACATCAGGTATCAGTCCGTCAATTTGCGATTGGCGCCTACGAAGTCACGTTCGCGGAATGGGATGTATGTGTTGCTGACGGCGGATGCAGGCGCTATTCACCGAGGGATAAAGGTTGGGGTCGCGGACGAATGCCCGTCCTGCATATAGGTTGGCGTGACGCAAGAGCTTATGTCAGCTGGCTGTCTCAGATTACTGCACAAGAATACCGGCTTCCGAGCGAGGCAGAATGGGAGTATGCCGCGCGCGCCGGCACTGCAACCCGATTCAATTTTGGAGATGAAATCTCGAAGGAACAGGCCAATTTTGGTAATAACGTTGGCCGAACGCTGCCAGTCGGAAGTTACCCGGGAAATTCGTTTGGCGTTTTTGACGTACATGGAAATGTTTGGGAATGGATCGAAGATTGTTGGCATGAAGACTATGTCGGTGCCCCGACGGACGGCAACGTTTGGGATTGCACGGGCGACGTTGTTCGAGGTGGATCGTTAGATAGTCGACCAAGAATAGTCCGCTCCGCAAATCGCTTCACAACGCAATACAGCCCGCGGCTTTTTAGCTTTGGACTGCGCGTCGCAAAGACCATATCGTCAAATGAGTAAACGCAATGCCGACGATGGCGGCAACAATCCACTGATTTGGTGAACTAAAAATATCTTGAGCACGTATCGGAAAGCCATTTTTGTATTCTTAGGATTGCGAAGAACGGGCCGGATACGGCGTGCAACTCAATTAGTTGTTGTGCACGTCGGTAATTTAGAAAAATACAGAATTGGAACGAACCCGGACCTCGAAACGAAACAGAATTATCTTGGAGATTGGTTGCGACCCCGGCGACCGATCGATAAGCGTTTCGTATTGAAGAAGTGTCTCAGGTAATATCGTAACAAATGCAAATAGAACTGCCGGCGCGGCATAAAATAGATTTCACGATAAGGCCTGTCGTCATTTGAAAAAATGTTACGGCAGATTTCCTGCCACATTTCTTGGGGGCTGTCACCGCCATTTCCGGTGTCGATATTTCCAGACATGATGCTGCGAAATCTATGACGCGGATAGTCATGGGCAAAACTTATTGTTGCGTTGTAGAGCCCGCCCTTCGATGAGAAATAATCGATGTGGCGTGTGTGCCCCGTCAACGCGCGTGCCGTAAGGACGTTGATAATGACCTTACCAGTCGTCTCGCCTTGATTTAGGCAATACTTGATGCACCACAACGGCGCTGCGCAGTTGATAACGTAGGATTCGCGAACCCTTAGGTCGTTAGAATTGCTCACAAAGTCTTCGAAGCCGGACACCGGCGGGAGCGCGGCATTGTTGATCAGTGAATCGATATCTCCAAATTTTTCATGAATGCTGGCAAAAACAGATTTGACGGATTCTGAATCTGCCAAATCTACCTTGATGATTTCAGTATTTGTAAGGTCGGTATCCGTTAGGGCCAGCCGTAATCGATCCGGTTCCGACGTCAAAAGAACGGCCTGTATATCCGGATATGGCGCCATCTCCTGCGCAAGCAAATGGCCGAATTGCCCCCCGGCACCGGTTAAGACTACGACCTTTGGTTTATTCGCGGTCACCGTATAACGGTCATGAAGTCGCGATCCGGCGCGGATTTAAAGCGGCAATGGCACCAATCATTACCAAGTAAACCCAAACCTTGAGCCGACGCACGAACCGGGAATTTTTGTGGCCACGGCCAAGATAACGGTGCCGCGCGACGTACCATAGGAGCAGCGCCTGACGGTCCGAAATCGAGTCCGAGTAGGAAATCCGAAACCCCTTCATTCCGGCGCTCACGCCTTCTGTCACGAGCTGGGAATAATATTCAGCTTTCGTGCCTTCGAATTCTTCGGGCCGCAATAATCTTGATTCAAGCCCCAACTGAAACGCGCCGGTACCAGGATAAGAGGAAGGTAGGTTGAAACGGCTTGTATCAAGATCAAGATCACGTGCAAGTCGCATCGTCTCAAAAACACTCCGAAGGGTCTCGCCCGGAAGCGCAAGTATGAAATAACCCGTTACCCGAATTCCTACTTTCTTGCAGGTTCGAATGTTTTCACGAACCTTGTCCCAATCCTTAAATCTTCGGTTTGCCTGTTCCAGTACCTCGTCGCTCGCCGACTCAACGCCGAATGCAAGATGCCGGTTTCCCGCCCGGTAAAGAAGTTCCAATAATCCTGAATCAAGATGATTCATGTGGGTCTCACATTCCCATTCAATCGGAAGATCCAAATCGATCAATCTTTCACATATCTCAGCTACTCTTTTTCGATCAAGCGAAAATATTGGATCGTGAATCATGAAGGTTCGAATACCAAAGGTTTCATAATAATGTTGCAGCTCTTCCACAACTCGTGCAGCTGTTTTTGCCCGGAACTTATGACCCTGACCTGTAAAGTACGGGCAGTAGTTGCAGGCGAGCGGGCAACCTCGTTCGGTCTGAATTATGAAGCGATCGAGTTTTCCGTAATCGACTAAATCGTAAGCCGCAAACGGAAGAGACTGCATGTCGGTAAGTTCACGCGTCTTATCTTCACAAACATACCCGTTATTAGTCTGCACATAGACACCAGGAATAGAATCCATCTCTACTTCGCTTGCAACGCGCAACACAACGGATTCAAATTCGCTAGCAACAAGGGTGTCAAATATTTTCGCCTCGGCCACGCAATCGATCAGCTCCTGCGCTGAAAACAAGGGACCGAAAGCATGAAACATTGCATTTGGCCAAAGCGATCGAAGCCTCTCCGAAACCCAAAGATCAGTAACGATTGACGGCTGGCTCATTCGAACAAAAACGATATCCGGGTCTCTCGGAAGTGCAGCAACGAGATCACGCTCGTACTTGGCATAGTCGAGAGAATCTCGATACTGATCGTCGTCAACGTGGACATCATAACCAGCATCGCGAAGTACGGCGGCACCGTAAAGTACATCCAAAATAGGATGGATATTTCGCGGCAAATCGCGTTGATTTCGAGCCCGCAGGGATCGATTCCCGATCCCGCCCCGCATCTGCTTGTGGTATTTGTAACGGCGATCAAAATCAGGAAGCGCCGCGATAAGAACTGTCTGCTTCAATGCCATTTTCCAAGCGTCTGCGAATAGACGCAATATTCACGAGCCCAACGAAGTTTCATAATACATCGCCCGACTACCTGTGCAAGAAGGGGTGAGGCGGTAGATTCTGGGAACGAACTTCGTGACCGACGGCTTTAGAAATATGCTGGAAAGGTTATTCCAGTCCGTCGCCGGGATCCAATGATTCGGCGCGGGCCTTGTCGACCCTGCTCCGCGCCTTATAGAAAAATAGATGATTCAGACCAAAGACACTGCGTTCGGACGCTGTATTCCAGGTTTTAGGTTTACGTCCCCACAGCGGAAGATCCCGAGCACCGCTGGTGCAAAACTCAAGCATCAGGACCATCCTGGATTCTGGGGCAGGACGACTGCCGTAATGAAAGCAATTATCGGTATCAACAAATATCACGGAACCCGGCCCCGCCATTACCTGAATGGGGTCTTTGATTGTCAGTGGATATATCCACTCGTCTAATACTTTGGTGCTACGCCGTTTTATTCGCCCCGACTTAATTAGTTTGCGATAAATTCGTTCACTTTCATCCGCTTCAAAAATCGTTAGCGGACCACTTCTCTCTGTAATTTCAGTTAGGGGAAAAACGCACCGGACCTGACGGGTATCAAAATTGTCGAAGTGATAAAATTGGCTGCCGCCAACCAATTCCTGATCATTCGGCGAGTACCAAATAACGGCATCCGCCAATACCGGTTTCGATCCGAGATAGTGGGCGACCGGTGACAATATCCGGGGGTCGACGGCCAACTTCCTTAACGGCTCGTGGTCTTCGAGCTCAAGTCGGGACGATTGAAGAAATGGTTTCTTGTTCCAAAGCGAGTTCGCTCTGAAGATTTCGTCAGACCCGAGTGCCACAAAGTACGACATATCCAGCCCAAGGTCGGCGACCATCCAACCTTTTGCTCGGCTAATCTGTGTATCCGTTCGGGATGGCAAACGCATTCGCGCAAGCGAATCGATGGGATGCAGCGCTCGAGACACAATATTAAAAAATTTTGTGCTCGTTTTCGTCCGCGGCAAGAAAGTGCGACCCGGGTAGGCGGGATAATACCTCATCGCGCTTAATGTGCTCCTGAAGCTCATATCAAATAGAACTCAGTCAGGCACGCCTGGTCGCGGTGGGAACTGATTATCGTTGTTGGGGCAGGGATATTCCAGACCGTCATCTTTGAAGATTGATCCATATTCATTGCACCCTTCAAGCAAGGATTTGTCACAATATTCACACTCTTCTTCTGGGTCTACTTTTTTGGGCGTATCAC
>JAPYPM010000155.1:0-538 GCA_029937635.1 Nitrospinaceae bacterium | reverse complement strand
AACTAATCGACATTGTGTTTTTCTGACCTCTTAAATGTTGCGGGCTCAAATTCCAAACTCAATTTCACCGGCAATCGTAACGGAGGATTCCCTGATTAAGAAGCGTGTTTATCGTCCTCTCGCTCATTTCCTGTTGCATCACTTCCACAGAAACTGGTCGAAAAAAAGGACCCCAAATTGGGGTCCTTAAATTAATTCGGTAACTATTATTTGGTTCTCACCAAGTCTAGCGGCTCCAGCCACGCGCCTGAAAGGTTTGCTTAGCCTCAGTTTCATCAAGATGAATTCCGATATACTTGGCCCAAATCGTGAAGGGGTTCTGCTTTTTGCCATAAAACAGACGGTGTCGCAGGTATCTCACGAATTTTAGCTCTGGTGCAAATTTGTACATCTTGCGTTTCAGCTTCCACCGATAGACCCGGCCAATCGCAATAGCGCTAAATTTCCGCAGCGGCCGCATGAACCAGTTGCCCTGGGTACCACCAACATTCTCAAGCGCATTCGAAAGGATGCTCATGTAGGTGATATGGCCCATATG
>JAPYPM010000154.1 GCA_029937635.1 Nitrospinaceae bacterium | reverse complement strand
TAACCCAAATCTTCCAGTTGCATGCAGTGAAGCTTTTGGTCCAATTTTAATCGTTAATTCATATACCAATTTTAATGATGCAATTAAAGAAGTTAATAACACAGATTTTGGACTGCAAGCAGGTGTTTTTACTAATAATATGAACAAAGCATTTGGTGCATTTAATCAGTTAGATGTGGGCGGTGTTATTATTAACGACATTCCTACCTTTCGAGTTGATAATATGCCATATGGTGGGGTAAAAGATTCGGGGTTTGGGAGAGAAGGAATAAAGTATAGTTTACGTGAAATGACTGAAATAAAACTTCTTGTTTATAATCACCTTTTAGAAAATAAAAAAATATTATGAGCGTTAATAAAAGATTTACCGAAAATGAAAACGAAACTATAACCGATTTGGAAATGAAATTGATCTGGAAGAAAACGGATTCATTCCAAGACACAAAAAAATGGCAAAACTGGTTTAAATGCCAAGATTATGCTGAAATTACTAATATACAAAGGTTTGCCGGTTCAGAAGAATGGAGATATCCAAATGAGGCCGAGGCATGGAGCCTTTTTGACCTTACTAACAAAAATACCGATAAATATGGAGATGAAATTTATCTACATTCAATTTTTGGTCCAGGGTCTGGCGGAACAACATGGACTAGTGAAGAGAAAGATTCATCCGCTCTTATAATACAATACGAAGATGGCGTAAAAGTGTGGCCATCAAAATACGCTAATATGAATATGTGTGTTAGGTTAGTGCGAAATCTCATATGACTCAGTAAAATTTACTTTGAACATTTTAGGGAAAAGTCACGTGAATTTTTGGTGAGTCGGGTCCAATATAAGAAAACCACGGTTGAACAATAAACCTAGCTCCTGTTCTTTCAGAATTAAAGCTTTTAAAATTAAATGGGTTCGTCCGCTTAGCTAGCAACTCAATTCTTAAAATTTTTCCTTCTGGAAATTTAAAATCACGCATAGAACTTTTCTTTAAGTTTATCTTAACTGAACCATTCCCACCTTTTTTCCATAAAGAAGATCCTTCAGCAAGCAGCTCCCCTGCACCCTCTCCTTCAAAAAATATTTTCCATTCGTATTCGGTTTCAAATCCTCTAACATAAGCAGCTGAGAGAACTGGATCCAAAAACTGAATAAAGTCACTTGCACTATCTTGATAAAAGTAAAGATTTGATGGCGACCATTTTGAAAGTTGCTTTTCAAACGTATCACGTGCATAACGAAAACATTGCGGATCCGTTAAAACATCTTTGACAGAAATCCGACGAGATCGGATTAAGCTTTTTCTCAATTCAAGAGCTTCCGGCTTCATCAAGTAGCATGTAGAAAGGCCAAGGATTTTATCTTTTTCCTGAGAAACAGACATTGATCCAAGAGCTTTCTTTATACGAGCGATGATTTTATTCTCAAGTATAGGGAAATATCCTCTATCTAACTCAATTAAAATATAACTTACATCAATCCAACTAGCATTATTCAAGGCTTTTTCTAGATCAAAAATAACTTTTTCTTCAAAACTACTTACGCCGGTAACATTAGAAAAATATTCTTTACCCTCAAAAACATTTTTGTTAAGAAATTCGTATCTTGCAGGGTGGGTATAACGAAAATATGGATAATTTATATACGCAGTCACTGAATTTGCAAAGTCTTCCTGGGGGTTTTGTCTAGAATAAGTAGAAAGATTTCTTCTAGCCGTTGGAGCATAATTATTTACCTTGGGATCATTTACTAAGGTATATAATGAATCACTATCGTGGACACCATCTAAAGGGAAAATATGCAACACCTTAAACTTTGTCAAAGAAATCCACTCATCAGAAAAACTCAAAAAACCTCTAGAAAAATCAAAGGCATGAGCCATCTCATGTTGGATAATATTAATTAGATCTATTCTATCTTCATGAAACAATGGGTTATACAGCTCAACTCGTAGTTCCTGCTTCCCAACAAAAACTCTATAAGACTGTGATATATTTTCATAAATTGTACTAAATGATGGGAGAGTTGCAGCTGGGATGTCATCTCCCGAAGCATTTTCTGCGTTCAACACGATTTTATCTAGTCGATACAAATTTTTTAATTTAGGAATCCTAAGAAATCCAGATGGTAATTGCTTAAAAGCAGCATGCATAACCTCAATTTCAATGGGGGACCAGTTTCGTCCCATATCAATTAGATTGTAACCAAATGCTTTTTTAAACTTGGCTTTTTCAGACGATACTTCTTCTCCATAATTACCTTTGTATTCATAAAAAGGGCGTTTAGAACCATCTGTATCTTGCGCATAAAGATTTCCAAAAGTAAAAACCAATGAAAATAAAGAAAAAGAGAGAAATCTAAGAGCTGAGATCATAAGCATAAGACCATTAAGTTGAAATTATTAATATTAAAATATTAGCAGATGACCATTATGAATGCGATTAAACCAAAATTAATTATTATTAATTTAATATTTTTATAAATAAAAATTAAAAAATGCGTAAAAAAATGATACTTTCATAGATCAATATCATCAAAAGAATTTAAAAAAATATTATATTATTGAGGAGGTAGTTTTATGGCACAGTTGCCAGGATTAGATGTAAAATTAATAAGACTTAACCCTGAGTGGAGCCCTGAAAATGCCGCATCCACTCCTTTAGAACAAAATCTTGCTATAAAAGATTTTAATGGGAAACGACTTATCATCACCTTACCGGGAGCCGGTGGTTTTTGTAATAAGGAATTCGACCAAGTAAAAGAAAACATGGGAAAGTTCAAAACAGCTGGTGCTGAAGAAGTAATCATTATAGTAGGAACCGATATTTTAAGTAACGCTGGACGTGGTATTCCAAGTCTCTTCCAAGATCCAGACTTAGAATTTGCAAAAGCAAATAAACTAAACCTAGATGGAGTCCGTAGTCGGTATCTAAACAGAGCAGTAATTGCTATCGACGCCGATGGTAATGAATTGGCTCGCGAAGACGCAGATCTTCTTGGATGTCGAACTATAGATGCTTTGGTTGGAGTAGCTAAAAAAGCCTTTAGTTAATCATAACGAAATTCTTTAAAATTCTCCCCTTAAATATGTGGGGAGAGTTTTTTAGAATTCATATTTTTTTATCACTTATACATAGCTGCCTAATGGGCCTATAATTTAATCACCTGGAAGAAGTTCTAGAGCAGATTCTAGGTCAGCAATAATGTCATTTTTCTGATCAATAAAAGTCTCTCGATCAAACCCCAAAGACAACTGAGAACTTTTCTTTTTACTCTCTCTAATTTTTTTTTTAGCTCCAGCAATAGTATATTTTTCTAGATACAACAATCTTTGAATTTTAAGAACTAGTTCAACATCCTTTTTCTCATAAAAACGTTGACCGGATTTATTTTTTTTAGGATGAAGAGCTTTAAACTCGTCTTCCCAATACCTAAGAACGTGCTGTTCTACTCCAGCTAGCTTGGCAACCTCGCCTATTTTAAAAAATAACTTATCTGGTATCTTTGAGTTCATCTAACAACCTATTAGTGGAAATTAATAGCTGTTTACTTGGCTTGAAAGTTAAAACCCTTCTCGCTAAAATAGGAACAGGCTTACCACTCCGAGGGTTTCTTGCAATTCTGGCATTTTTCTCTCTCAAATGGAATCCTGCAAATCCAGAGATTCGAACATCCTCATTATTTGCAAGAGTCATTTTAATTTCATTTAAAATAATTTCAACTGCTTTCACAGCTTGCTGTCGAGTAAACCCAATTTTTTGATACACTCGCTCAACTAGATCTGCTTTAACAACAGTTCCATATGTTTTATTATTTTTCAAAATTAAATCACTCTAAATTATTCTTTTTTAACATGAAAAACCAACCAACATCCTTACGGTTCTTTATTTAGGTTTTTTTATTTCCTTCAACAGTATTGACTGTTAGTATTCCAGCACATCGTTATGGTAATCAAACTTCATCCTAAAAATGCCCTTCCTATTTCTCACAGAAGTAAGGTCAACCAAATAGTTGAGGCCTCAGCTTAAGATTGACAAAAAGCATATTACCCCTTATAAGTCTTGTGTTTTACCAAACAACTAACTTAATTTAATTTATTTTTTTTTATTCCCTGAAAAAAATAATTTGACTGGGGTTCCAGCGAATCCAAAATATTTTCTTAGGCTATTAGTCAAGTATCTTTTATAAGAAAAGTGAATCCCTTCTGGATAATTAACAAAACACTTTATAGTTGGCGGTTGACTCCTGATTTGAGTCGTATATTTAACTTTTACAAATTTTCCTCGGTAGCTTGGTATTGGGTTTTTCTCAATGGCTTTTTCAATACAATCATTTAGTTTTCCCGTTGATATTTTTTTATTATACTCTTCATAAACCAACTCTACCTGAGGTAATAAATTTTCTACCCCATATCCCGATAGCGCTGATAAAACAATGACTGGAGCAAAGTCTAAAAACTTACATTTTTGCTTTATCTGCTCTTCAATAGATTTTTTGGTCGCTTCAAGTTGTCTTGCCAAATCCCATTTATTTACAACAAAGATGCAACCCCTTCCTTTTTCAAAAGCATATCCTGCAATAGTTGCATCTTGATCTGTAATACCTTCCGAAATATCAACAAGTACCACTGCTATGTCACAACGATCCATGGCTTTTAAAGCCATAATTACGCTAAATTTTTCTAATACCTGCTTAGTTCTTCCCTTCCTCCTGATTCCTGCTGTATCAATTAATAAAAAATTTTTATCTCCCTGCTTGAGAATCGTATCGATGGCATCTCTAGTTGTACCTGGAATATCTGAAACAATGCAGCGCGTCGAATCCAATAATCTGTTAACTAATGATGACTTTCCAACATTGGGCCGGCCTACAATTGCAATTCGAACAGTATTTTCTGGAAGGAGGGATTCTTTAATTGGTGGTAGTAGCTCCACCAACTCATCAAGCATATCTGCAACACCATATCCATGTTCCGCTGAGACTGGATAAATGACATCCATGCCTATTTCAGAAAAATCAGTTAGCGCTTCCTCATGGCTAATCTCGTCAACTTTGTTTACAATAAAAAAAAATGGTTTTCCAGATTTTCTTAATTGATCAATTACTTTTCTATCTTCAGTAGTAAGTCCTAGGTTCTTATCAGCAACGAAGATCAAAATATCCGCTTCATTTTGCGCTTGGAGAGCCTGCTCTACAACCTGAGTCTCTATATCATTGACCCCCTCAACATCTACTCCTCCTGTATCGACTACTGTAAAAGAGTGCCCCAACCAATCAGATTGACCATACATACGATCGCGAGTAACTCCTGAAGTGTTATTTACAATTGCCTTACGTTTCTGGACAAGCCTGTTGAATAGTGTAGACTTCCCAACATTAGCTCGACCTATAATAGCAACGAGAGGTAATACAGACATGGTTTTAAATCCCTCTAGATCATCGGGTCAAAATCCTGTAAAAACTTAGAAATTCCTCTTGCAATCGAAGAAGCAAGCATGTCTAAGTAAGAACTTTTTTTTAAGCGACTCTCTTCTTTTAGATTAGTAACAAATCCAACTTCAACAAGAATACTTGCCATATTCGTATCATGTAACACAAAAAAAGGGCCTTCTTTTACACCTAGATTTTTAATACCAGAATATTTTTTACTCATAGACTGATACAAATGGTTTTGAATACTATTAGCAAGTCGAGAAGATTTATTAATTTTTGTAGTACTTATCATACTTGCCAAAATTTCTTGAGTTTGATCATCTTTAACCGATTTAACGAGTTTTCCGTTTTCACGAGCAGCTGTCGCTTTTGCCTCTTCATTATGACCAG
>JAPYPM010000153.1 GCA_029937635.1 Nitrospinaceae bacterium | reverse complement strand
CTTTCTCTAACAAACTCTGTATCAATTGCTAAAGTAGGACTAGACCTTAACTGCTCACAAAAATCGGCTAAATCTTTCTCGGTGGTTAAATACATCAATTAGTCCCAATTATGTCGAAAAAAGGTGGGATGTCGCTAGATAAAATATAGTACATATAATGACAATACTCTCTCATGAGATCAACTATGATACAAATAGATTAAAACAATGAGACCAATCACGCAGGTGGAGCCATCATCACTTTTCAGATGTTATTGAGGCGCTGAACAAAGCTATAAAGACTCATCCAAACTTATTTTCTCAATCGGTACTTTCCCCTTTGAATTCCAATCATCAGACTTTGCAGAACTATCATCATAGTACGATGGCAGATTGTCATTATTACTCCAGAATCGATTACTTAATTTTTTAGAAGACACTACCTTTTTAAGCTGCCCCCGAGAATCGAATACCTTTACTTTATGAAACATAGGTTTTACCTCATAAATGGATGCAATAGTTATCTAATGTAAAAACTGTCCCCAGAATATTTAAAGCCTATAAAATCAAGTAGATAGTAAAAAAAGGTAAATTTAAACAATACAATTGTCAAGCTTTTAATTATTTTTTTTATGCGCCAACAATATAATTCTTAATAACTCTTACCTAGAATACAATTTAAATTGCTTTGACTTTTCTTCTAGCTTTATCTAAAGTTTAATGGTGAGTAAAATATTTTATATTTTTAGATTAAAAAATCACGACACTATCATTACGTTTTTTGTTACCCCATGATGCTAATGGGAATTGATACATCCATCCCCCAAGCCAGTGTCGCTCTATTGAGTGACGGTAAGGTTCTAGCTCAAGCTGAAGTCGTTAAAAATGCTACTGCTTCCAATCAAATTCTTTTTTTAATAGATAAAGTTCTAACCTCTTCCGGTGTTAATTTGCAGAATCTTGACGGGTTTTGTTTGACAACTGGACCAGGGTCTTTTACCGGTCTTCGAGTGGGTGCAAGTATATTAAAAGGACTACTCCTTGCTACTTCAAAACCTTTTGTAAAAATTGACACATTGGAGGCATTGGCACTAAAGGCAATGCCAACAGCTAATAAAATTTGCGCCATTCTAGATGCAAGAAAAAAAGAGGTCTATACAGCTAGCTTTTACGGAAACGGGGCTGTTCTAGAGCGACTCACACCCGACCGAGCCTTAACGCCAAGTCAATTATGCCAAGAGATCAAAGAACCAACTATTTTCCTTGGTACTGGATTGGATTCATACAGCTCTTTTCTAATCTCGCAGCTAGGAAGGAACTTTATACAAATAAAAAGTAAGTGTCCTGACACTGTCGCCGCATGCGCTGCTCGGTTGGCAGAAAACTCTTTTGAAAATAAAAAAAAAACTCACTTACATGAACTCACAATAAAGTATGTCAGAAAATCAGAAGCCGAATTAAAGTTCGAAGAAAAAAATCTTTGAAGAGAGGAATCTAACTATGGTAATACAAGCAGAAACACTCACAAACATTCTAAATTCTAATGTTAATTTTAAACGCTTATACTCTAGGCATTCAAAACTTAAGCTTAAAATAGATAGCCTTAATAAAATAAAGTTTCCGACAAACTACGAGGAAACTAAAAAAAAACAACACCAAAAACAAAAACTTTTTTTAAAAGATAAAATGGAGCTATTTCTTACCCAAAAAAGATAAAAATTCAGTGACTAGATAGTCAACCAGGTAATTTATTTCTCTTTATTTTAAAACTCTTTAATTAGTTAACCTTTGACTATTACTAATAGGTAGGGATTGGCGCTGCTTTAACATTTCGCAAATCAAACGTAGAGGATACTGAAAGCACACTATCTTGTTTGCCGGCACATAGTCGCCTATTACTCCCACTAGCAAACTCGACAGTTCTTTTTGCCTTATTAGTGACTCAACAACACGTTTACACAAGGATGGTTTGTAAATCAAGTACTGCAAAGCCTTACTTAAAATATTTTTTTCTCTAAATTCTTTTCTTCTCATCATGTCATAGCGTTGAAACTGCCTACTTGAAAAATCAGCTCTATCAAAAGCATTGCTTATGATCTCTACTGCAAGTTGAGAGCTTCTTAACGATAGATAAATTCCCTCTCCTGTAAAAGGATCAATAAATCCTGTAGCATCTCCTACAAGAATGAGGCCGCCACACTTTGGTTTTTTTACTGAATAGGATAATGTATCCATGACCCTTATTTTTTCAACGGGAGCTCCTGCACCAAGGATTTCTTTTCGTAATCTATTCCCTAATACTGTTTTAATGAAAAATTGTTCAATATTAGCACCAGCTAAATTATTTCGATCGACAACAAGAACAACATTGGCTCTATTGTTTCCTACCGGAGCAATACCAGTATAGCCAGGGTCACTAATATGCATATAACAGTAAGGTCCTAGTTCTTTAACACCCTCCCAATGTGCGGCCAAGGCAATTTTACCTTTTTGAGAAGACCCTCTCTTTAAATTAAGCCGGCGAAGAGAGATACTATTCCTACCTCCCGCATCAATTACAACTTTTGCTTTAATACTAAATTGTTTTTTTACTTCATCATATCCCTTTACACCGCAAACGTTCTCTCCTCCAAACAGTAAATCTGTAACCTTAAACCCCTCTAACAGCTGAACGTTTGAGTTACGTACGTGACTTATCATCAAATTGTCCAACATAGAACGCTCTACTGACAAACTCGTCATAACTCTTCCGTCAGCAGAAACAGGGTAGTCAACTTGCAAATAGGAGCTTTCATAAGCAGATAACACCACTCCAGAAAGTCTTGTTGGGTTCAAATCATCTATTGATTCAAGAACTCCCAGGTCGGAAAAAATATCATCTGCAGCTGGGCTTATAAATTCGCCGCACACCTTGTCGCGTGGAAAAAAAGCTTGATCAAGTAAAGCAATGCGATATCCTTTTTTCTCAAGAAACAAAGCTGCCGAGGTTCCAGCAGGACCTCCTCCGATGACAACTATATCGTATAGCTTCATAAGTTCAGTTAGCTCACGTTATTGTTCTTATGAAGCGTGGATGTTACTCTTAGCCTCATGATTCTTGGAATCGATGACATTACAGGTGGTAAACAAATAGTAGATTTTTTTGTATGGTTTGGACTTTCTTTCCTATTTTACCTTGTTGGCTACGTAGCTGCCCTAAATGTAATTGACGATCTCACAAAAAATAGTTGGATCAAGGTTCCAGCCATGTGGATGCTCGCTTTTGTTACTTCTGGTTTGATGAGTATCTTGAACTATAACCCGCTCGTTCTTTTTTTTATCATGTTAACGGCCAATTATTTTAGATTAAAAAATCTAACTCTTTCTCAAAACAAAAAACATGAAACTGATACAACCACTAAAGCTATATTTTATATGGCTAGTTATGGTTATATTTTACTAGTTTTAGGAATCACTCACTATATTGACTTCCACAATAGCTCATGAATTTCTTTTATTTAGATAAGGAACCCACATACCAGTACTAGAGCGAAACACCTTGTATTCTTCTCCAAATTGATCAGCTAGACCCCTCTCTTCATGATAAATTCTATACTGAAATCCTATCCATGCAGATAAAATCCCAAGAACTCCAAAAAAAAGATCCTGTGTAATAAAGGCATAAGAAATAACAACAATCATCATTGCAGTATAGGAAGGATGTCTCATGAGTCCATATAACTGATCTTTTTTTAATTTTTGTTTCTCACGGAAAACAATATCGAATTTGAATGCTGTAGCTCCAATTTGGTAGATCGCTAAAACTCTCAGAACACAACCAAATACAAAAAGAAAAATAATAATACCCAATTCTATTGTGGACATAGGAATTTTGGTCGAGCGTCCCAAAAATGATAGGCCAAGTAATGAAATTATAATTGGCAAAGTATGACCAAATAATTGTTTAAGGTGCTGTTTGTCAAACGGGGTATCTCCTGGCTTTACAGTTACAACAAAAACAATTACTTCAATCAAACCAAATATTAGATTAAAGAAAGAAACAAGCAAAAACCTTTCCTCATTATCAGCATTGATTCCAAGAGGAACGAGGGGTGCCAAGTATGTTAGACCTACAAGAATGGTGTTAAAATTTGAATTACGGATCAAAGCAAGAGCGAATATCACTAGAAAAATAAAAAAATTAATGTGAATCAACAAGGAAGTCATTTTAAAAGTAATTACACACTGTTATTAAAAATTAATACTAGTCTTTCAAATACAATAATTAAAAAGATGATGATAAACCAATTATATTAGCTTATTAAAAGTTATCATATAAACAACGATTTTATGCTCCTCTACCCACAAAATTTAATTTATTAAGGTATAATCTTGTTTTTTATACTAATATAATGCTACTTACGTTTTATAACAAATTTAGTTAATGGTATGTGTTCAAGCATAACGATCGCAATCATTCACTTTAAAATCCAACATATATAATCAAAATGGGTGCTTCTAAGTACCCATATGTAATTAAAGAGGTTAGTAATGGAAACAAGGACTTTAAATATACCTCCCGAAGTAAAAAGAGAAATTGAAGAATTTACAGCTGAGGTAGAGAGACTAAACCGCGGGAAGGTAGACGTTGAAGATTTTAAACGATTTCGCCTACAACAAGGAATTTATGGCCAACGTCAGGATGACGTTCAAATGGTAAGGACAAAACTTTCTACTGGTCGAATGACAACAGATCAGCTCCTCTGCCTTTCTGATTTTGCTGATAGATACTCTAATGGAATTCTACATGTGACCACCCGGCAAGATTTCCAATTTCATTTTGTAAAATTGGAGGATGTTTCTAAAGGTTTACAGGACTTAGCGGACTATGGTCTAACCACGCGTGAAGCCTGTGGCAATACTGTACGCAATGTTACTGCCTGTCATAAAGCGGGGACTTGTAAAGAAGAAATATTTGACGTAGCCCCGTACGGTAAAGCAGTTACAAGTTATTTAATCCGTCATGCCGTGACACAAAACCTACCAAGAAAATTTAAAATTAGTTTCGGTGGATGTTCTGGCTGCGGACTTGCTCCCATTCATGATATAGGGCTAAATGCTCAAATAAGAAATAAGGATGGGAAAGAAATTCGAGGATTTAAAGTATTGATTGGTGGTGGGCTCGGGTCGTTTCCTCATGGCGCGAAGCCCTTGACTGATTTCATCTCAGAAGAAAATTTGCTTCGTATGTGCGAGGCAATTGTTCAAGTATTCGACAAATATGGTGATAAGAAAAATCGCAACAAAGCTAGGTTTAAATATGTTCTTGATAAACTAGGCTTGGAAAAAATAAAAGAACTTTATGAGGAAGAATTTGCAGCCCTTGCAAATCAAACTTTCCCTCCTATAGAGATTCCGAAACAAGAGTTTGTTCCCCAAAAACTCGAATTTGAAATTAATAACGAATTTAATTCAGACCCAGAGTTTCAAACTTGGAAAAACAGGAATACCTGTGAACAGAGGCAAAGCGGTTACTTCAATGTGCAAATTAAATTGGCTTTAGGTGATATAACCAGTGATAAGGCACGAACCGTTGCTAAGATGGCATCTAACCTCGCTGGAGGAATTATCGTAAACACAGTCAATCAGAACATTATGATTCCATGGGTAAAAAACGAAGCCCTAAGCACATTTTACTTAGAGCTTCAAAAAATTGATCTACACAGAGCAGGCACTGAAGAAATTAGAGATATTACCTGCTGCCCTGGGTCAGAAACCTGCAACCTAGGTATAACGGCATCACGTGGATTGGTGAAACACCTCAATGAAGAAATGGAAAACGGATTTCCTCACTCCAAAGAATTAGACCATATATCCATTAAGGCAAGTGGATGCCCTAACTCATGTG
>JAPYPM010000152.1 GCA_029937635.1 Nitrospinaceae bacterium | reverse complement strand
CAGTAGCTATAGATCTTTATGGAGATGTTTTTATATTTAGAGAAGCAGGTTTTTTGAATAGACCTGGTAACAAAAAATTTATTATTGGTAGAATTGATCAAAACAAAAATCTTGATGAAGTCATAAAAGATTTTTTAAATAAAAATGAACCAATTAAATATGATTTTCAAGATGAAAGATTTATGGACTCTTTTGATCATGTGCTTACTTCTTTAGTTAATCAAGCAGAAAATGATAAATATTTTGGAATTTCTTTTGAACATGGTCCCGTCGCAGATCGATTAAAAGTCAATGAAATTAAACTTGGTAATAATTGGTATTCGGAAACCAATTAGAAAATGAAAAATTCAAAAAAAAAAATTGTTGTTGTAATTCTTACATTTAATTCCGAATCTATTATCAAAAAAACAATTTTGGCTGCTAAAAAAATTACCAAAAATATTTTAATTCTAGATTCTTTTTCAAAGGATAATACTTTAAAAATAGTCAAATTTTTAAAGTGCAAAGTAAAAAAAAAAAAATTTATTAATTACTCTTCACAACGAAATTACATTATAAAAAAATGTAATAATTTATATGAATGGCAACTTCATTTAGATTCAGATGAAATTTTAAATAAAGAATTAATAAAAAATATCAAAAATATATTAAACTCTAACGAAAAAAAATATTCATACTTAATTAAAAGAAAACCATACTTTTTAAATAAAAAAATTAATTTTGGTGGTGCTTCAAATTGGCATTTAAGATTTTTTCCTGCAAACTCTACATTTGTTGAACACGGCAATTATGATCAACATTTTAAATCAAAATTAGAAACAAAAAATATTTCTGGACTACTTTATGATATGAATGTGCAGAATTTAAATGACTGGATTGCTTCTCATAATAAATGGAGCACATTAGAAGCAAGAGAACAAAATAATAAATTCTCTAAAAACATGATTCAGCCAAAATTATTTGGAAACAATATAGAGAGATTGAGATTTTATAAAAAATTATATTATCTATTTCCATCAATGATTAGACCTTTTTTATTGTTCATTTATAAGTATTTTTTTTTACTAGGTTTTTTAGATGGAAAAATTGGTTTTTATTATTGTTTCTTCAACTCTTTATGGTTCAGAGCTCTAATTGATGCAAAAAAATATGAAAAAAGATATTAGAAGATATTCCACACTAAGGTTTTTGTTATATATTTTAGGTAGATTCTAAACAGTTAGATTTTTGAATAAAAGTTTAAGAATTCTCAAAAAATGAAATATTTTTGTATTTTATTTTTAATTCAATTGTTCATTAAATTTCAATATTATAGAATTAGCGTCTGTAATGAATAATAAAAATAAATTTAATGAAGAATGGTGGGATGCACATCTAATGACTTACGAAGCTTGGGATTTACCTGAAGACATTAAAAGTTTAAAGAACTCAGATAAATTTAAAAAAGTAAATTTAGATTACTTATATTACAACCCTTATTTAAATTTTTTTTTTAATAATTTAAAAGATACAGGTCAAAATGAAACAGTATTAGATATTGGATGTGGATGGGGCTCTTCTACAGTAATTTTCTCAAAGATATTTAAAAAAGTTTATTCAATTGATATTTCTGAAAAATCTATTTTAGCAGCAACGGAAAATGTTAGCTTAAATGGATTACAAGAAAGAGTTAATTTAAAAAAATATGATGCAGAAAAATTAGATATGGTTAATTGTTTTGATTTAATATATTCTTGGGGTGTAATTCATCATTCACATGATACTAAAAAAATTCTTCAAAATATGTATATAGCGTTAAAAAAAAATGGAAGATGTTTCATTATGGTTTATAATAAAAATTCATTGAGATATTATTTAAAGGGACTTTTTTATTTATTTTTTAAATTAAAAATATTTTCAGGACATAATCTCGAGACTGTACAAAAATTTTTTACGGATGGTTTTTATCAAACACATTATACCAAATCGGAATTAAGAAAAATTTTAGAAGAAATTAGATTTACCAATATTAAATTTGATATAACACATATGCAAAAATCATATTTACCTTTTTTTAAAAAAGATTCATTAATAGATCAATTTTTAAAAAAAAATTTTGGATGGTTGTTAGTTGCAGAATTCAAAAAGTAAATAAAATTATTATGAAAAAAATTACTAGAAGAAATTTTTTAATTATTATTACTACTATAATTGGAACTAGTTTCTTTATAAAAAAATTTTTACCATTTCCAAAAAAAATTATCTTTGATAAAGAAAAGTATTTTTCTTGCTACTGCGCATTAATGGATAGTAAAAAAGAATTCACTTATCATTATAAATCAGAAAAATTGAGTAAAAAATTATATAACCAGTCATTGTTAGGACCATATTTTGTTAATTCAGATGAAATTTTTCGTCTTACAAATAGTATGGGTAAAATTTAGTTTTGCTCTTTTTTCCAAATGAATGGATAAATACTGAAAGAAAGGTACAAGTATTAATTATTGGTTCTGGTGCAGCAGGCTTATCACTTGCACTGAAATTTGAAAAATTGAATATTCCATCATTAATTGTTGAAGGCGGTGGGATTGAATTAAATGAAAAAAGTCAAGAAATTTACAAAGGTGAGATTGTAAGTAAGCATAAATTGGCTCATGGGCTTGATGGATCAAGACTACGATTTTTAGGAGGTTCCACAAATTGTTGGGCAGGATTATGTGGTGAATTAGATGAAGAAGATTTTTTAGAACGTGACTGGATTAAGTCATCAGGTTGGCCAATACTTAAAAAAGATCTAAATGCTTATTATGATGAAGCAAGTATATTTTTAGATATTGATAGAAAAAAAATTAAAGATCCTGAAACACATGCGGGTATCACATCATTACCAGGCTTTGAAACACGCGCCTTATACTCAACATCAATAGGATCTTTTGGATTTTCATTTATTGATCATTTAAAAAAAAGTAATTTAATTTCAGTTTATCTTGATGCAAATTGTACAAAAATTAACACTAATTTAAATAATCAATATTTGATTGATTCAATTACAATTGCCTCTCTTGAGGGTATCAAAAGAAACATCAAACCTACATATACAATTCTTTGCTGCGGTGGAATTGAAAATGCAAGATTATTGCTAAATACAGAAACAAATTCATCCCCAGCAATTGGAAATTATCATAATATTCTAGGAAAATATTTTTCAGAACACCCAATTGCACCATGCGCAACTGTAATTGGTCCCAAGGGAAAGGTTTTTAATATGAAGCAGAATTGGCATCAAAAAAATAATATTATGAAGCCTTATTATAAAGTTCCCTTTGAGATACAAAAAAAACTAAAAATTTCAAATTCTACTATTTATTTTTTTGAACAAGAAGATGAATTTAGTGAAAATGATTTAGCAGCAATTAAATTATATAGGTTGTTAAATGACAATAAAAACTTAAAATTTGATCGAAATGATTTAATTAATTTGATAAAAAATCCTATTGATATTTTTAAAACATATTTTCAAATAAAAAAAAGAAAAAAAACTAGAACTGCAGTTCGTTTTCAATTAGAACAAACCCCAAATATTCAAAGTAGGATTTATTTAAGCAATGAAATAGATAAACTTGGACTACGGAAAGTTAAATTAAATTGGGTATTTAATGAAATTGAACGAAAAACTGTTGATTTGTTGATGGCATTTACAGCAGACGCACTTCAAAAAAATAGAATTGGTACTTTGAAAATGGATTTTCAATTATATAAATTTAATCAATCACTACCATTTGATCTCAGAGGAGGGCAACATCATTGTGGAACAACACGAATGGCAAAAACACCAAATAAAGGTGTTGTTGATGAAAATTTAAAAGTCTTTGGTAAAAGCAATCTATTTGTTTGTGGAAGCTCTGTTTATCCAACTAATAGTTGGGTCAATCCTACCTTTACAATTGTTGCCCTTTCATTGCGACTTGCTGACCATATCTCAGAAATAATAAAAAAAAATAATAGTAAAGTAATTAATTAATAAAAAAAGGATTATGCTTATTTAATTAAAAGAAAGATATATTTTATGAAAAAGAACTTAATTAGGAATATAATAATCAAAAATCAATAATTTTGGTCAAAATTTTATTTAATTGTTTTAATGTGGTAATATAATCCGTGATTAGTTATAGAAGTAGAAAAAATATCGAGCAAACTTTAAGAAAATTACCCAATTTTATCTCAAATTTTCTTATAAATACCATTAACCCCATAAGAAAAAAAATTGTAAAAAATAATATTCATCCTAAATGGATCACTATTTTTATCACAAATTATTGTAGCGCTAAATGTGGGCATTGTTTTTATTCAAAAGAGCTAAATAATAAAGTCGAAGAACTGAATTTAGAGAATTTAAAAAAAATTTTTTTATCTCTTAAAAAACCGTTAAATACCCTTCGAATAACAGGAGGCGAACCTTTTCTAAATAAAAGTTTAGAGGATTTTGTTATATTTATAGATAAACATAAAATAAGTAAAAAGATAAGTATTACAAGTCATGGCATGATACCTAACCTTGATTTAAGGGTAAAAAAAATGCTTGATTACTTACAATATAGCCATCTACATATTGGAATTTCACTTGATGGACTAGATGAAACCCATAATGCTTTTAGAAAAATTAAAAATGGTTTTAATTTAGCAACAAAGCATTTAGTTGATTTTAAAAAATTTTCAGAAGAAAAATTAAGATTTAGTTTTAGTACTACAACTTCATTAATAAGAAAAATTTGTATTAAGAATAACGATAAAAATTCTATAGAATTATTTGATTTATTAAAATATTTAAAAAAAGTAATTAAAGTTCCTAGCGTTGGTTTTGATCACGTTAGATCAGTCGAGAACGATGTTTTTAATGTACCAAAAGAAATAATGTCAGATTTTGGTTTACCACCAAAACAATCTGCAACTTCAAAGGAAAAACATACTCGTGCTGATGATGTCCAATTAAGCGTAGAAGAAATGAAATTAGTCAACTCTCAAATAGAAAATAGTGGATATTTGTCCAATGACTATTTAACTATGCGTCGTCTTCAAATAGAACAAGAAATTTTAGAAACTAAAAAGAGGGTCATAGATTGTTTGGCAGGATATATAGATTGTGTAATCTATCCTTCGTTAGATGTATCGGTATGCGAGTCTACTAAATCTTTTGCTAATTTGCGTAAATTTAATTTTAATTTATTATCATTATTAAATTCTAATTTAGCCACAGAAAGACGAAAACTCACAAGCAAATGTTCCTGTACCCATCCTTGTCATCTTTCTGACTCTATGGCATATGATAGTAGTTTTTTAAAAAAATATTTTTCTTCAAAAAAAATTTGATGACCGATTTTCCGTTGGTTTCTATTATAATAGTCAGTTTAAATAGAAAGACAGAATTACTAAATTGCATAGAGTCAATTAATTCGCAAACATACAAAAACTATGAGATATTATTAATAGATAATAATAGTGATGATAACAGTAGCGAAATTATAAAATCAAAGTTTCCGAACACAAAAGTTTATAAGACATATAAAAATTTAGGAACAAGCTATACAAGAAATGCTGGTATTAAATTTTCAGAAGGTGAAATTATTTGGTTCTTAGATAGTGATGCGTATTTAAAAGATAATAATGTTTTATTCAATTTAATTAAAAAATTTAATTCTCAAAAAGAAATAGATGGCATGGGTGGCGAAGCAGT
This sequence comes from Nitrospinaceae bacterium, assembly GCA_029937635.1. Classification (GTDB taxonomy): domain Bacteria; phylum Nitrospinota; class Nitrospinia; order Nitrospinales; family VA-1; genus Nitromaritima. Next base: position 182 of record JAPYPM010000152.1, on the reverse strand, counting down.
ATTAAACGATAAAGATGAAATAATAGGAACAAAGAAACTTACCTTATATCAAAATGGCATGATTAAAGGACATATAGATAATAGCAATAAACCTTCTAAAGTTAAGGTTTTGGCTACTTGTAATTTATTAATAAAAAGAAAAGCTGTAGACGAGGTAGGTGGTTGTGATCATTTTTATTTTT
>JAPYPM010000001.1:24096-34522 GCA_029937635.1 Nitrospinaceae bacterium | reverse complement strand
CCAGTATATGTTGCAGAGTAATCACCAAAATATCCAGGATATAAATAAAAAGTGCTGAATAGAAATATTAAGAAAAGAGAGAAGCCCCCGCTTAAGGGAATTTCACCTTTATGAATCTTCCTTATTCCATCAGGCTTATCAACTACTCCTAATCGCTTAAAGAGGATAGAGAGAGAGAGAAAGAAAAATAAAGATACACAACATACTAATAAGTAAGAATTTATCATTTTAAGTTTTTAAGTTTTTAAGTTTTTTAACTCTACAGTAGTTTAGAGCAAGAGAGAAATTAACCTCTCAGAGTAAGACTAGCCTATACAAAGATTCATATTAAGAAAAGAATGGCAATCGTATTCGACCGCAATAAAATATCTCTGCAACTGGAATACATGACGAACCTCTCTTCAGTGCACTGTCTCACAAAGGTGGTCCTGAGTTTATGTTAAAGTTTATTATGTATTATGGTGAACTTAGTTCACTGACTTCAAGATTTATTAACTAGACACATCAAAATGCAGATGCAGTAAGGAGAATAAAGTTCGCACTACTCTCTAAGTGAGCCTGATATCTGATAGAAGTAAACTGTTAAGCATTTGGGTGCTCATTTAAGTACATTAGGTGAAACCAAAAAAAAGCCTCACAATGTGAAGCCTTTTTTTAAGCATCTAACCCAAGCTATTTAAAATATTCACATCTGATAAACTGCCCAGTTTAGGCACCTTTGTTTTGATCGACCGCTATAGCAATGCAACGGTTGCCGCAAGTCACTCAACCCCTCTACCAGACACTACCTTCAAATGCGTGTGCAGGATAGGAAACTCAACTGCACGCTGTACTATTCAAATAAATATCTAACTTACGACTCACGACTTGTAACTTATCTATTTTTAAAAAACAACTGCCCAATTTTCCGCAACGGTTTAAACAGAATAGTCCACGGGTAAGGTCTTAAACCATTAACATCCCAGGCTTTTCTATCATTTCGATTTGCTTTGAGTCTATTTGAAAGGGAAACATTACTCTCACCGCCCGTTCGCATACGAACTAACACTTCTGGAATATAAACAGCCTTCAATTGTTGCTTAAGCAAAAACCTCAGCATGATTTCGTAATCTGCTGCTGAACCTAAATTCAAATTAAATAGACCTTGTTTTTCATAAACTGAACGGCGCACAAAAAAAGTGGGATGTGGAGGCATCCAGCCCAAGTAAAACTTGTGTGAATTAAAGTTGCCCGAATGCCAGTATCTTGTTACCTTATTTGTATCTTTACTGTCCACATAAACTAAATCTCCATAACAAGCATCAACATCAGGTTCTGAGAAAGCATTAGCAACTTTTTTTAATACATCGCTAGAAGCGTAGAAATCATCAGCATTAAGAATACCAATCACATCACCCGTTGCTAGCTTCAAGCCTTTATTCATTGCATCATAGATTCCCTCATCAGGCTCCGAAACTACCTTAGCCAAAGAATTACTATAATGCTCAACAGTCTTTAATGTGCCATCAGTAGAAGCACCATCAATAATAATATGTTCCACATCAACACTTTGTTCTGAAACAGATTCAATACAGTCACAAAGAGTAGTTTCTGCATTAAAGGTTGCGGTGATAATTGAAATACTAAAAGTAGCCACTTAACTATCTGACCGTGTCACCATGTAATCACCCATAACTAAAACATCCATTTTAGTTCTGAGAAAACAAGCTAAAGCCTCTTCAGGCTTGCATACCACAGGCTCATTTTCATTAAATGATGTATTCAAAACAATGGGGACACCCGTTTTCCTATAGAAGGCTTCTATCAAATTATAATAGCGTGCATTCGTCGCTTTAAAGACCGTTTGCAATCTTCCTGAACCATCCGCGTGGGTAACCGCGGGAATATCCTTGCGCTTCTGTTCCTTGACTTGGAACACCTTCATCATAAAGGGCACATCATCATCTTGTTCAAACCATTCAGACACTGACTCACGTAATATAGAAGGTGCAAAAGGTCGAAATGATTCACGTTTTTTAATCTTCAAATTCAAGATATCTTTCATATCTGCACGACGAGGATCGCAAACAATAGAACGATTACCCAGTGCTCGTGGACCCCACTCCATACGTCCCTGAAACCAGCCAATAACCTTGCCTTCAGAAATGGCTTCAGCAGTCACTCGATATAATTCACTTTCTTCCTCTATCTTCTTAATCTCACAGCCCTGTTGCTTAATCTCAGCACTCTTCTCCTCTAACAATTCACCAATCACTTCATTACTATACTGTGGCCCCCAGTAAGCATGATCCATTAAAAAACGCGGCGAACTATCTTTATCCATTTCATTCCAAACCGCAAAGGCCGCGCCAATCGCGCCACCAGCATCACCTGCAGCAGACTGTATATAAACTTTCGTAAACGGCGTGAAGCGCGTGATTTTACCATTCGCCACAGAATTCATACCACAACCACCCGCCACAGTCACTGCATCAAGGCCATGCCTCTCGTGTAGCTTATTCAGCAGATGAAAGAAAGCCTCTTCATACATAGCTTGAATTGAATGCGCAATATCCATGTGTTTCTGTGATAAATCCTCACCTTTCGCCCGCACCGGGCCAAGCAACTCAGCCACCTTGTCAGAAAACAAACAACCAAATACGGGTGAACCATTTTCCCATTCGGTAGCCACACTTTCTTTATGATGACGAAAGTAATCTAAATTCAAACGATAGCTACCATCGTCCTGCAACAGTACTATCTGCCGCATTTCGTCTAAATATTTTGCTTTGCCGTAAGGAGCAAGTCCCATTACTTTGTACTCATCGCCGTAATTAGGGAAGCCTAAATACTGAGTCAATGCCTGGTAAAAAATCCCTAAAGAATGAGGAAAAAATACACGACTATCAATCTTGATTTCTTTGCCTCGACCCACACCCCAGGCACCGCTGGAAAAATCACCAAAACCATCAACAGAAATAGTCACAGCTTGATCATAAGGTGAGACATAAAAAGCAGAGTAAAGATGAGCCAGATGATGCTCTATGGCATGCACTTTGCCATTAAATCGCTGATCTGGAAAAGTCTGTGCAAGTTGATCAACGACGCTTAAACGTTCACGTTTATTTTTTATACGATCCAGCACCAAGCCAAGATCAGGTCGCTTGGTTAGCATGAAAGTAACCTTCTTCCAAAGGTTAGCTTTCGCATCCTGGTTAATAGCAATCGCGTCCACCTGATCAAGCGTAATATCCGCTTCCTCCAAGCAGTAACGAATGGACTCAGTAGGCAAACCCGCCCAATGTTTAATACGGCGGAAGCGCTCTTCTTCTACTGCTGCTACAAGTTGACCATCAACAATTAGGCATGCAGAAGAATCGCCATGATATGCATTAATACCAATAATTCTCATAATTGACTCATTAATAAATTTAAAATATTCAACTAAAATGCGATAACTAATCTTCTTTCTTTTTTATAGCGCGAAGCTCAAGTAAGTAAAGGGATAATATTGCTTCTGCGACAGTTCGTTGAATTGCATAGTACAAGCCAGCCCCTCCATCAAACAAACCCCTCTTAACAAGCAAGCAATAAAAAAAAGTCACAACCGGTGCGACGAAAATAAGCTTCCTAAGCTTATCAGCCGCCCCTAACTCACTCCATTTGTTATTACTCAACCACACCGCCTCAAGGCGCAGATACTTATCCTGCGCTTGTAACCAACCGGACAAAGGCCTTCTGTCATCGTGTAGTATCATTGCCTGAAAAAACCCGATATTGCCATCGATTTCTACCCTTTGAGTGTGACCATCTTGAATGTAATTGGCCTTTTCTCTCTTGTATAGAACAGTTACTGGTGGGTACAAGGTTCCAGACAATGTTTCACCCAAAATACAATAACGAAAATCAGCCTTATATGCTTCAGTCCCTGAATTTAGTTCCATACCACCTAACTCTTTTACAAAGTCCCCAGTCAGTACATAACCCGCATCCAACGCAAGTACCCATTCTGTTTTAACCCCAGTTTCATTAATCGCGAAGTTCCATTGATTTGCATGAGTATCGAACACTCTTTGGAACAACCTTACCTGAGGATACTTCTTAATCAGTTTCACTGTACCGTCTGTACTAAAACTATCCACTACGACGATATCAGTAGCCCAATTAAGCATATCCAATGTTCTACAAATATTTGGAACCTCGTTATAAGTTAGTATTACAGGTGTGATTTTACTTAACATTTTCATACTCGGTTATTCCAATTATTTACTACTAAATGGTTAGCTACTGAACCATTACTACAACCAAGTTCAAACAGTTGCTTTTCACAAGTGAGACCATCCAACATCTCATCATTTTTTGGTAATAAATAATTATATGCACAAATAAGGTCTTCACTTTCCCACGTACATCCAGAAATATCATTTAAAAACATTATGATCCTCTTTTATTATCGACTCATACAAATTATAAAGTTGACGACCAATCACTGGCCAAGTAAATTCGTTTTTTATCCATGACCGGCCTTGAAAACCCATAACTGAGAGCAAGTCTCGGTCAAGATTACATATAGCTTCAGCTATAGTTCCCGGAGTATTTTCAATCCAAAGACCACAGCCACGACTTTCAATCTCTTGCCATGGCGTCCCTTTACTTGCTATTACAGGCACACCATGGACAAGCGCCTCGGCTATCACCATGCCAAAGTTTTCAGTAAAAGATGGAACCACGCATAAATCTGCCTGCATAAATGCTTTCATTTTTTCTTTACCAACAACATGCCCATAAAATTTAACGCTTTGTTCCAATCCAAGTTTACATACTAATTGATGAAGGCTGTGAGTATAGACATCGTCGCCACTACCATAGATAGCTAAAGTAGTGGATTCATCATCCAATATCTTAATCGCCTGTAGAAGATTCTCGATCCCCTTTTTTGGATGAATCCTCCCAATATAAAGTAACCGTAACTTCCCATCAGGCAGCCATGTTTTATCAGGTAATCCTTCTGGAACATCCACCCCATTAGGAATTAATTTAGCAATAGCCTTAGGCATGCGCTCTACACTAGCTGTAGCCTCCACCTCAGAAGTGACATGAAAAAAGCACCTTCCTGGCTTGATCAACGTATTACATATTCTTTCCCAAACCCCCTTAACCAATGGCTTCGTAGAACCATCCCAGCGCTGCAAAGCACCTCGCGGTGACCACACCACAGGTTTGCCTAACAAACGACAAATCAACAAAGTTGGAATCGTCGGCGGTGAATACATTGCAGTTAGATGAACAACATCTGCCCATCGAATCATTGGCCACAATTTCAGTAACATGCTGGGTGAAAAACTTGCCCCCCACAAACGATGACAAAAATAAACCTCATATCCTTCAGGATAATGCATGGGGAAACCCGACACATGCACCGAATCACTACGGCTGTGACTAGCTGCATCCGTCGTCAACACTTTAAGTGACACGCCTGGAATTTTAACAAGAGCATTGCATAGTCCATAAACCGAATAAATCGGACCACCCCAATAAGTAGCAGGGTAGAAGGTAGGAACTACATGGACAACTTTCATTTTTTTTCCTCTTGAGCTGTAACCATCACAGGAAAGGTAAAAACACCCGAAATATGCAACATATCATAGTTGCTAATATTATCTTTCAACCACTCCCATAGTTTCCGTGAAAAACTCCATATATCATCCATCAACCTTGGAAAACAAAAGCATCGAATACCACTCTCAACAGTCGGAACCATTGAGGACACCCCTTCGGTAGCTTTGTTAGAATAAATTGTCGTTGCTATATCTACGCTAACCCCATCAACAGCCAATGATCTAGCCATCTGCTTTACCGCAAAAGAAGGCCCTCCAGTGGTAGGCTCTATTGATCGAATTACATGTAAAACTTTAATGATCAAACTTTCTTTTCCAAATATATTTAGCTGTCACTATCCATAGCAATCCCAAGCAGGCAATATATTTCGGCAACAAACCTCCAACCATCAAAGCAAAATTTGATTCTGCGTAAAACAAATGAAATGTAATAGTTAAACCTAGAAGAAGTCTAACATTTTGACTAATTGGTGCGCTCATTTTAGTAACTAAAAATCGAAAAATCAGCCCAACAGCAAACATTCCTACAAATACCCCTGTGACACCAAAATTGGCATAAAACTCTGTTAACCAGGGAAGATTATACGATGTAAGAGTATCCTTAGGATGTAATAATGAATATCGATGACCAAATTCTTGCCCAATTTCAGACTGTGGCTTATCAGGCCATAACGCGCGAGGGATAAAACTTGTTAAGAGCGTGCGATAGGACCCACCAAGCCAGTAAGGAACTGACTCGGGCGACATGCTAACCACTTTAGCAAATGTGGAAATATGAGAAACTCGATTGATAGTGGTGCTATCCTCTGATAAAGCAGAATAGAGATCTCTTTCGTAAAAAACTTGTCCAGCTTCATAGAATAGAGTGGCTTTTTCAGAATATGATAGTGTCGAAAAATTTTGGCTTTCCCATGCAATCGCACGGTAACCGTGCTTTACCGGATTGAGGCCTACAACAAGAATAATTCCGACAAGAATTAAAACCCACGGAACGGTCTTTTTTTTGATCCAGTAAATGACACCAAGAAATACCATTAAAAAAAATGCTGGTGCCAATGATCCGCTGAGTATTTTAAGGAATACGGTAAATATTAAGACCAAAACAAAGAAACGAAAGTGCATTTTGCGTATCTTATTATCTAGTGCTAGGGCGAATAACAGGCCTAGAGAAATATAATCAAGCAAAGTATAAAACTGACCCACTGAAGGTATAGATTGTAGGACAGGAAACATAGTAAAAATCAGATAAATACCATACATAATCCAGGCTATCCATATTTGCCTCCTGGTTGAGACATTATTAAGAAATTGCATAGAGCTGGGCTTTGAGTAAAACCGACGAAATGCATAAAAGCCTATATAAAGGAATAGAAGACCAAGAACAGTGAGCCCAAGCGCTTCTGTTATTACCTCTGAATTGACTTCTTTATAAGATACTTGAGTGGAAAGCATTGGTAAGCCAAAAGAAATTGCATAGAATAATCCAGTTAGTGGCATGAGTGGTATCAGGGCAGATTCCCTTTCATCAATAAACATAATTAACACCGGCAATATACCCAATAAAATTATCAGCAGAGCAAAACCTAATTGTGCTTGATTAATTGATCCCAACCCAATAAACGCGATACACGACAAAGCAATAAACGCTATCGGTATTACACTGTAAAGATATAGGTTCCTCATAAATCTATCGTGCCATTTCTTTTAGTAGATACCGTACTCGGTTAGTATAACGATGCTCAGCAACAAGCTCCATTCCTCGTGCGCGAACCTGCTTAGCTTCTTGTTTGTTTCTGATTATGTATTCAATTTTTTTCTTTAGCTCTTCAATATCGCCGTACATATAACATGCTTCATTCTCTGGGAAAAATCCTTGCTGCACTTCAGTCCTACTAGTCAACATCAGTCCGCCCATAGCAGGAGTCTCAAAAGTTCGCATATTGTGAGCGCCTTTGTTTTGAGCACGCAAAGGATTCAGGCAAACGGCTGAAGAAGCCATAATGGCCGCCATATCCTGCCCGAATACCGAACCAGGAGATATACTACTTCTAAATGGAAATGAACGAGCCGCACGACCCCAGCCGTTTCCATAAATGTTAACATCGACATTAATACCTGCCAGCTGGGTCAACAAGTATTCCCTTTCCTTATCCCATGACCCAATAAATGCGAGACCCGTTGAATAGTTTTGAATCGATATTTTGTTCGGCACATGGAACACCTCATCGTATCCAAATGGCAGATAGATGACTTTATTACAACCACCTTCTCGCAGCTTCTCTGCAATGGAAAGAGACCAGATGAAATAGGCATCGAAAAAAGAAAGCGATTCAACAACATTCCGATTTGTGGCAGCCCTTGATACCTTATTGTATGGATCATCAGGGTTTATGTTTAGCCAGAGAGCTGAGGGTGCAAGTCTTCTACAGTCATCAAGTACTTGTCGAGTAAACTGCATACCTTTAAAAAGAATAATGTAAGTGTATTTATCATTACTGCTACGAAGATGGGTCACTAACTCTTGGCTAGCTCTGTTGTTTCCTAATCCAGGAATAAATCTGTTCATCAACCTATTTCGCAACCAGGGTCCCAGATTTGCTTCGACATCCAAAAGATCAATATTACGATATCCGTTTGCCTGAAATGCACGGTAGTACATTTGCTCGATTGAAGTCTGCACCGGTGAGCCAACAAGCAATACGAAAGGGGTCGCTGAACTCATTTCTTACTGATGTCTTGCAGTATATTTTTCAACGCAGATACTACAAATGGTACTGAGAAATTCTGAACATGACCTGCTGCACGTAGCCCCATCTGTCGGCAATTATCCGAACTGTCAGCCATGAGCATCATAAGTATTGCCAGTTGTTGGACATCCCCCATAGGATATGAATAACCTGTTTTCCCTTCAATAATCATATCTTGCGTTGCTCCACAAGTATCTGAAACGATACCAGGCAATCCACAGGCCATGGCTTCATTTAAAACCAACCCCCAGGTTTCATAATGAGAAGGAAGCACGAAAACATCGGCCGCGGCATAGTACGTCGGAAGTTCAGTCTGATTAATGAAACCTACCAAATGGACATTATCTAACTGGTTAGCGGTAATTGCACTTTGACACGCTTCCATTAACTCTCCACCACCAACTAAAATTACATGAAAATTACGACATTCTTTATTCTTCACCGCAGCAGCGATCAAATCGAGCGGGCGTTTGCGGTCGACAAACTTTGCCATAAACAGAAAAACTGTATCACTTTCGGGAATACCCAAACTCACTCTCAATTGCCCTGCTTTAATAGCAGACTTCGTAGCACCCTCAGCAAAAAAATCATTGTCAACACAGTATGGCGCATCATGTATTGCTTTTTTTTGAACTCCGTAGTGACGGTAGAGTTCGGAATTATGACTGCCTATAGACAGAAAAGCTTCGAACTGTTTGAACAATATTGGAAATGAAACTTTTTTAATCCACTTTGTAAGCCATGACTGCGTATGTTTTAAATTGGATTCAGCTCTCAGTATTAGAGATATATTATATTTTTTTGCCCACCAGATTGCTTGCCAGAAAAGCACCTTATTCCATCCGAACACAATTACCGCGTCATACTGATAAGACTCAAAATAGGATTTTAACTCTGGTCCATCAAGCCTCCAATCTTCAACCCCAACATCAGCTTTACTATTTTTAAGAAAAACATGTTTATAGCCATCGAGTAAGGGAATATCCCAGGCAAACGCCTTGCCAAATCCGGGGTGAACTTTCGTAGCGTTACTACCATAATCACAACCAAAATATACCGTTAAATCTATGTCGGACTGCTGTGAAATAGCTCTGAACAAAGGCGCTTGATACTGTATGGGATGACTTGTAACAACCGCAATTTTTTTCATAACTTTTGATGAGACGTTCAAAGTTTATTCCAATGTTTTACAATTAATATTAGAAGGAAATTTTCCAAGAATGAAACTCTAAGTAACTGATAGCTATAGTATTATTAACATTATACTATATTTATTAATATTCATTGAAACGCGGCTTATACGCTTTCAGGGAAACGCGGCTTATACGCTTTCAGGCAAATACTATAATATGGGCACCGGACTAAGTTAGTCACTAATTTGTCAAAAACTGGAGGAATCGCTCGAAGTGGCAATATAAAAGCCCACCCAAGCAATGGATGTATTCTAGCCAAGACTCTTAGAACCGTAGTAATTTTTTGGCTTAGGTATCCACTACAGAATGATATTTCTTCTGGGACCAGACCTGAATGTTTACATAACTCTTCAAGCATTGCTTTTGAGTAACCCCGCCTAACGTGACCACCATCTTCAATCTTTGGAAACGGTCCGCTATCTTCAGAAGACAATGGGCGATAATGTAAGTAAGGAGTAGAAAGCAGTAAGTACCCTCCCGGCTCCAAACATGAGGAGATATCTTGAAACAACTTTCTGTCATCAATAATATGTTCAATGTTTTCAAGGCAGATGGCGATATCAAATTTACCAACTAAATCACCTCTTGTGTCTAAATTTCGAACGTCCAATACTTCAAATTTTGCTGATTGTGTTTTGCATATTTTTGCTCTTTCCTCAGCAACCGTTCGACCTTGTTCATTCCAATCCACACCCAAAGTTTCATAACCACGACGAGCTGCGCCAATTGAAAACGCCCCTGAGCCACACCCGACATCTATTACTTTCTCTCCATTCTTTGTTATAGGTAATCGCACCTTTAGCCACTTCCACCGATCCAACACCAATGTATCCCCATGAATTAGCATGGCGGGGAAACCAAATATTTTAATTAAAAGTGACTTATCCAT
>JAPYPM010000001.1:0-23996 GCA_029937635.1 Nitrospinaceae bacterium | reverse complement strand
CATGAATTAGCATGGCGGGGAAACCAAATATTTTAATTAAAAGTGACTTATCCATATACTTTTTCTCCATTTTTTACTTTAGGTAGTCGTGACTTTTGCATGTTGATCCATAGTATTACTCATTTAATAAAAGTACTCGTTTATATTCATTAATAATATTCTCACCATAATTATTCCAGGAAAAAGTGTCCTGAACCCTTTGTTTTGCTGCAATCCCCATTTCTTTACAAGCAAGACGGTTTTCAAAAAAGAAAAGGATTTTGTCCTTTAATGCATTTATATCTCTAATTGGAATAACAAAGCCGCTCCTACCTTCCTGAATAAGATCTTCACCTCCAGTATTTGTTGTACAAATTATTGGTAATCCACATGCCATCGCCTGTGCCTGCACCATTGCTAGTCCTTCTTCCAAGGATAATAAACTAAAAACATCAGCTTGACTGTAATACCAGTTCAAACTACTTTGCGGTTTAGAACCAAGATATTTTATGTGTTCATCTTCATATTGATTAATGAAAGATTGCATATCATCATTCACTGTCCCCACAAACCAGAGTTCTGCATTGGGCAAGTTCAACTCAGAAAAAGCTTTCAATAGATAATGACAACCCTTGCGTAGGGTAACTGACCCACAATGGATAATCCTAAAAACATTATCTTCCTTCTTCATAGGTTTAAACTGAGTCAGATCAACGCCATAGGGCACATGTAATATTTTTTTTTCAGGAAAACCTTTTTCTAAAAAACTTTTTTTGGCAAATAGACTAGGAACCGAGATGTAATCGGCCATTGCATATTCTTCTAGTTCCTTCTCAACGATCTGAGGATGTGTAGGCGAGGGCTTAAGTCCATAATTTCTATATTCCTCATCAAGTACATCTCGTTGATATTCAATGTGAGAAGACCCTCGTTCCAATATTGTTATGGCACCAAAATTTTTTGCCTTTTCCAATGTATGCCGACTGAAACTCGACCAACCAACAAAAAGCTCACATGGCTTGAGATGCCTCGAGGCAAGTCGATCATAAAGATCACAGATAACAAATTGCGGATTATATTTTTCCTGTACTATTTTTGGGAGTTTTCCATAACCACGTTGAATTAATTCCTTAACGACGACTGAACTAATCTTATCTTCATTTACTCCCGACTTTGTAACTTCAAAGCGGGGATAGGAAGTTATTAGTTGAAGCAAATCCCCTTTATTCTGTAATTGTTCCGCCAAGTAAAATGCATGGAACTTTCCACCTACCGAAATTGAAACTTTCATGTTTTAACCTTCATTCGAAAGTGCTGTAGATTTGAATAGATTCTTAGGCTACCGGAGAAGCAGTATTTTAAAGAAAATTTACAACTCATTACTCGCATCTGGGTTAGTCTTAGTTACGGTAATTTTATCAAAACTTGGGACTGCAGAATCTATAATTACTCTAACAGCCAGAGTCGCTTCTTCCATCGTTATACGGCTATCCGTTAAGCTAGCAAGTCTTTTACCAGGAATTTTACCAATCTGGAATTTTCGGCCCCCTCCCGAACTAATTCCTTGACCCATCTCTGAACTAGCTTTACGCCGCAGATGTTCTGCTTGCATTCTTTCTTGAAACCAATAATTTCCCACTAACAAGTAATTCAAAATTAACTGCCTATGTTTCATCCCTAAGCGAACCAGAGGAGTTAGTAGAAAATGTGCCAAATTCCGGAAAGGTCTCAAGCGAGAGCGTTCTGAATCGACATTTCCTTGAAAGGATATTTCGAGCTTGCCGCCGCATTGCCTTGCCCAATAGGTGTACACCTCTCCCCAAGACCACGTAGGTGTCGAAACGAAGGTATAAAGTCCCGGTCGTTCTTTTCCTTGCGCAATGTTGATCATAGCCTCAGCAATGGAGTAACAAAATACTGTATAGGAGTCTGTGTTAACACTGAACGGTAATGTTAGGTTGCCACTTGCAGTTTCCTCCATGAACTGATGGCTAACTGTTTGAAGAATTCCATGTACCTGACTTAAACGCAATACGTAGATATCACGCTTTTTTTTGTATGATAAAGCATGCCTTTCAAGGTGTCGTTTATCCCCGGCGTATAATGTACGTGGCAAAAAATAATTCTTCATTTTTGAATCCTCATCTCGCATTCCATAAGCGGATATAGTGCTTATATACACATATGGAGTTCTTTGAGGAGCACAACGAACAATATTGTCGATATTAGACTTAACGGCCTTTCGTATTTTTGATGGTAAGCCCGTAGGATGTGCAAAATCTACAACAAGATCACACCCTTCAAGAACTCGAATTGCATCATTTTCATCGCTAACAGAGCCATAACGACAGGTTAAACCACATCTTTCAAGAAAAACCCCTCCAATTTCAGTGCGAGATACGGGAACAACATCTACACCCATAACATGTAGAAATAGAGACACCTCTCTGCCAACCTGACCATTTGCACCAATAACTGCTATCTTCAAAACTCAGTTCCCCTCGCATAAATTTGTTCAATCACTTCCGTAGTAAGCAGATAACTGCTCATAGATGTGTAATTCTCGGTTTCATTTTGGATAGCAGTTATAAAACTACGCCAAAATTCCCCGTGAGATTGAAAACCAGTAGTTGGATGAAGAGTTATTGTGTCAGTTAAAGACAAAAGCGTTTTCCCATCACGTGACTTCAATAGAATTTCTGGATTTCCTATAGACATATAAACAATTGCGTTATCAAAGAAAAACGTCAAACCTTCTCCTGCTTCTGTTAACCAACTCACTTTAAGATCTAATTCAAATTCACTTAATGCATTCCTAAGGGTCACCCGACCTTCAGCATGAACGTCAAAGCCCTTCTCTAGAATTGTATTGACGCGATATGATTTCGCTGATTTGGCGCCTGATATGAATAGTGCCAAATCCAGTCCATGAATACCGCGTTCGAACAAGACACCACCACCAGCAAGCAGGGTGTCTGAAGAAAATGCTTTTCCACTGAATACATTCGCACTATTGCCATGCCTAAGTTTAACCTTAGTCAATCGACCAAACACCTCCTCCTCGACCATTTTTTTAAGCAATAATACCGCACCCAGTGAACGACTCTGAAATCCAACTGCAAACTTTGAAGGAGGAAATTGAGAATTAAGTTGTTTATGCTCTGCAGCACTTCTGGCTACCGGTTTTTCTACATATATGGCAGATTCTCGCTCGCGTAATACTTTGTAATATGGTTCGCGAGCACCATATGGGATTGCAAGCAAGACAATATCTGTATGGGGAAGTTCTTCTAATTGTGATGGCATGGGGAGCCATTTTACTCTGTATTTTCGCGCTACTTGTTTAGCACGCCGATCATCAATATCAGTCACCCAACTCACAGAAACTTCGCCCAATGCAAGAAGTAGTGGCAGATGGGCCTTATTGACTACATCACCGACACCGATAATACCGACTGTGAGTATTTTGTTGTTGCTAGATTTTTCTCTATTGGATGGTGAATTATCACTATTCATGGTTTTACTAGACCTATACCTATATAAGTTATATGTTATTTCACTTTCAGACTGTTCAACCATTTAAATACTGGTTCAAACTGTTTTTCAAAATTGAACTCAGATTGAAATGCTTTTCTTACATTTTTACTGTATCGATCATACTCTTCAGTATCTCCGAGAAATGAATTAACAGCTTGTGCGATAGAACCTGAATTCGAGACATCTACGAGTTTACTAGTGCCATACTGCTCCACAAATGAAAAGAAATCTGGCGTATTTGGCACAATACTTGGGATACCCGTAACAAAATAACCATTGAGTTTTTGTGAGGTCCCAGCCATATACTTATGACTAAGATTAAAGGGGTCAGGGTCATACAACGAAATCCCAAGATCCCCAGAAGATAGAATGTCATACCATAAGCTGTTTGATACCGATGGTAGAATGAGCACCCTGTCTCCTAGACCAAGCTCTTCTACTAGTTGATTTATTTCTTTTAGATAAGTTTCAGGTGCAAACCCACCCATAATAAAACCCCAGTTCCCCTTCCATTTAGGCATTGAACGAAAAGTTGCCTCGATACCATGAAAGGGCCCAATCATACCTAAGCGAATAACTAGGCGATCGAAGCTTAGCCCCTTACTTTCGAGGATTTTATTCAACTCACCTGTTTTCTTTACTGAGTAAGAGAGAGGGTAACAGTTCAATACACTCATCGGCTCTCGTTTCAGACCTGCAATTGACTTATATTCTTCAGATCGCCCTAGCGCAGGAAATATTATTAAATCTGCATTACGAGCTGCAACTAACTCACATCGACCTAAAATATCTTGCAGACTTGAAATATCAAAATCATAGTTATGGTAAATCAAGCGGATTTTAGGAAAAAATTGGGTGACTACAAATGAGGCCAATAAGCCAAGCTTATTGTAACCAATAATTACATCCGGTCTTTTTCGCCAGACTATCAAAATTAGCTTTATAATGTATGTTAGATAATCTATCTTATCACGCCAACCAGAATGCCTACCACCAATGGGGTGATGTCGAGTATTGCTACCAAAATTTACATCACCAAAAACGTCTAGTTCTTTGTTAGGTTTTCTATAAACCAAGTCAACATCAATTCCACGCGTAGAAAGTCCTTGTGCCATAAAGACTGTGCTGAGATAAGTCCTTGGATCAGCCCATATAGCTAACAATACTTTCAATTTTTTTTGCTCTTGTTACAGATTTAAATCATCAGGGAGAGCGATGATATCAGCATAAATATTTTCAAACCCACTATAATCTGTCACTTCCTCAAGCGTCGGATTTCGACTAAACCTAAACCAATCAGCTGAATGAGAGTGTATCCAGAATACTTTGTATGATCGTTTGACAAAGAATTCAAAAATATCTTTGAAGCCTACGTCGCTTTGAGATAAAGCTCCATGATTGATTTCCAACATAAACATAGTTTTACGTTTAGCAATTAAATGAGAAGCACCATTCAAAATACTTAGTTCATGTCCTTCTACATCCATCTTTACAAACTTAACATTTTTATCAAGAACAAGATCACCGACTAGCATATCCAAAGTAGTCTTTTGAACCGTCACTTTATCATTGAGATCCATGCCAAATGTATTTTTCCTTAAATTATCCAATCTGCTTAGGCCAATCTCGGTTGCCACATTAAAATTTGACTCACCTTGTGAATCTGATATTGCTTTATCGACTATCTTAAACCTACTTTTATTTAATTCTGCATTAAATTTCAATAAATCCCGCGCTCTTGGTTCCGGCTCTACGGCAATTACTAACCCACTGTCACCAACTAAGCGATCTGCATTTATTGACATATATCCATAGTTCGCTCCTATATCAATATAAATATCACCGTGTTTTAAATATTTTTCCAACAATAATATCGTTTCAAATCCCCCATAATTAAAAATATTTTCCCAATGGAAGCGGGTTTCGTTATCAATCTTTATCTTTATATTGTTGTATATATCGTAAATTGGCTCTTTTTTCATAAAGAGTTTTCTCGTGTACCATAAAATCTTTGGCACACCCTTTAACTGAATATGCGACGTAAAATATTGTATAGCTCTTATTATCAATGAATTTTTCATAAAGTACCCTTCAAATTTAATCTTATAATTTTTGCTTTATAGACCACTACATACATCATTAAGTTAAACTAAAGTTCTTGATAAATTTTTTGATTTCATGCCGGTCACTTCCATTTAATGATAGAAAATAGAACAGTAATATAAAGATAAAGCATATTGCTGATGTATTTATGATGATTTTATACCAACCAAATAAATCTATTTTATTCAAAATAAAGAGTGCAATTAGAACTCCAGATATTGGGGTAATAAAGAGCTTAAGTACATTACCTGCTAATACTGTCATCCCAACCCCAGTTACAACATATGCTTGATAGAACATATACCAAGCATTGGTGGAAAGTCTTGCAGTCAAAGACGCAGCAGCAACACCAGCAACACCCCAGATATGAATCCACCAAATAGATAGACCTATATTAATAAAACCTTCAAGCACTGCCACTAATGCATATCTTTGATGCTGAGTTGTCCCAACCAGGATTGCATCAGAGGGCCAGAGTATAATTTGAATAAATATCAGACAGATCAAAAAGTAGAAAGTAGTATCGCCAACGTAATTATCAATCCCAATCCACATTATCATTAGGTCAGGCCCGACACCAATCATTATAAACGTGGCTAATAACCCAAGTCCAAAACACAACTTTAATGCTTTAATATAGAGATTTGACAAAAGTTCATTATTATTTAGGGCATAAGCAGCGGTGATTGATGGCAACATACTTTGCGTGACGACACTTGCAATCCCTATTGTCAGCAGAAAGACCTTAAACGCTATAGCATAGGGTACCACCTCGGCTACGCCAAGTATGGCGCTTATTATAACATTGTCTGTCGCCCAGATTAATCCGCCAGCCAATTGGAGTATAAAAAAGTACCCGCCAGGTACCGTCAACTTTCTTACCATTGTTTTACTAGCGAATTTTCTTGAAACACTGAAACCAGGAACTAATTTGTGTAAGTATACAAAAAGAACAATACCTGAAAGTAATCCAGTCACACCATAAACAACAGACAACCCTACAATCCCGACATCACTCCAAAGAACAGCTATTACACCAATGAACTGAATTACCGTAAACAAAAGTCCAAATAATTGCTCCTTATAAATAAGGTTGAGTGATCTTAATGTTACATTGAATAAAGTTAAAGGCAATTTGAGTAAAAAAAATGCACTTGAGATTACAAGTACTGGAATAACAACATCTTTTAGACTCTCTGGTACGTTTAAGAAATCTTCCAATGGGACAACTAACACTACGCCAATAATAATCATCATCACTAGAATAATTATTGACACATATAGCCAGAATCCTGTTGCTACTATTGATTTTATACCGTCATAATCATTTTTCGCATTTGTACTGGCAACAAAATTTGCTACGCTTTGCGCTATTCCTAAATTAGAAAATCCAAGATAGCTAACAATACTTAAAACAACCAACCATAAGCCATATTCTTCTTTACTAAAATAAAGAAGATACATAGGTACTAGTACTAAGTTGCTTAACAAGGAGACAGTAGTATGTAAGTAGCTCGCTACCGTGCCTGAAAAAATACGCTTAGAGCTCATACACTGTTTTTTATATTTTTTATATAGCT
Organism: Nitrospinaceae bacterium; assembly: GCA_029937635.1. GTDB lineage: Bacteria > Nitrospinota > Nitrospinia > Nitrospinales > VA-1 > Nitromaritima. Next base: position 16,797 of record JAPYPM010000001.1, on the reverse strand, counting down.
CATTTGACAAGCTGATATTGGCGACACAATGACTTCTTTTCTATAGACAAAAGCATCTCACCTCGACTGAACTAACATGCTATCTAGAAAGCCATGTAATTTTTCCTCGAAGGTTACGTAATAGAAATTTTCAATTCCTGGAATAAGTCCTTTACCAATTTCAAGTGCCTGTAATATTCCACGCTTAACATCATTTTTATCGTTCGGATTAACTTGCACAATCAATTTTTGTGCAAGAGAATCACTGCATTCAGATTCATCTTCAAGACTGCAACCGACTACGGGCACTCCACATGCCAATGCTTCTAGAAATACAAATCGAAACGGGTAACGATCAAATAGAGGGTTACTCCCAGGCATAACAAAAACATCTGCAAGCCTATAAAAATCAGCCTTATCCTCTTCAGGCGCATAACCAGAAAAACATACAATATCATTAACTCCCAGAGCTTTAGCTTTCTTTTCAAGCCTACTTTTATCATTACCATCACCTACAACCAAGTAAACAATATCTGGAACCAGCTTTCTTAAATCCGGCAAAAGCTCCAAAACCTCATCAAAACCTTTTTTTTGATTGAGTGGTTTCAAGTGCAAAGGGTATTCTATAGGGTCCATACGACCCGCAGTCATAATGACTTTCTTGTCATAGAGGTTGTATTTGCCCATCAAATCAGTTCGTTTTTCATTGATACCATATTTTGATTCATCAATGCAGTTAGGCAAATAATAAAACTTAGCATTTTCAATACCAGCCCATTTTTTAAATCGGTGAGCTGTCAGCTTCCTGATAGATATAAACGCATCAACTTTTGAAGAAAGATAATTAGCCATTCCGTGAGTAGTCGGCATCCAGGCTTCGACACCATATATTAGAGGCACCATCGGACATCGATAAAACAGCTTGAGAAAAAAAGCAAATGGCAATAAATGGAGATGCCCGCATACAATCAAATCAAACTTCCCTTTCGAAAACAATTGCCGAAGACACTCTTTCAAAAATTTCAGTTTGCTGCCCGCCGCAGAAGCTACATATGAAAGATTTTCGGGCATTTCTTCAAGATCGTAGGTAATAAAACGCGGAACAGCAACAACCTGTTCCATATTTGGATAAGAACACAAAGCCCTCAAGAAATGCCTCTTATAAAGCGCAATACCCCCACGACCACCATAAGCATCACTCACCAATACAATTGCACGCATAGTATTTGTCCTTATACTTTCAACATCAGAAACTAGTACCACACCAAGTGTAGCGTTAAGAAATAATAGAAATATGCATCACAATGGTTTAGAGAAAGTAGCCACAAGAAGCCATCCGAATTTTCTTTTTAACCAATGATCAAATACAGAGTCTTCCTTAATACCAGGAAAAATCCTACGCTGCATATTCGTCAACTCAATTTTGTCAACATTTAGGTCATATTCTTTCAACAACAGACTGAATTCGTCAGAACTAAAATGCCTATGCCAATACCCATCAGTAAAATACTTTTGGACTGATTGAAAATTTTCCCCTTTAAATATTTTCCCTTTTAGAAACAGATACCATAAACCTATCAAGTAGTATCTGATGGATAGTCGGTTGTACACCATAACCATACCTCGACCACCAGGTTTCATTACTCGACTGATTCCCTCTATAATAGTTTCAGTTGAACTTGAATGGTGTATCACACCCCAAGAATAAACATAATCGAATGTCTCATTGGAAAAATTAAGTTTTTCTGCATCCATCTCCAAAATTTCAATACCCCCCTTCCCGAAAAATTCATTATTCTTTTTGGCCCCACTAAGACTACTTTCTGAAAGATCAATTGCAGTAACTTTAGCTCCGCATGATTCAAGCAATAAAGCCGAAGTCCCCCAGCCTGCCCCAATATCTAGAATTGTCTTCCCCTTCAAATAATGCTTAACATTATCATCTTCAAAATAAGATTTTAGATAAGGATTAGTATCTAGATAGTCTTTATTTAATTTTTTGAATTGGCCCTGGTCGTGAATAAATCTCTTTTGCTCATCCCAGCCATTCATCTCACCTTCAATATAAGTCATTGGATTATTATCCCACCATAATTTATTCAAAGAATTCTTATTCTGTTTCATGGCATGTCCTCAATAATAGTTTTTAAACGATCACTTTTTGATAATTTCTATTTCGGGCAATGGGAAAATAAAACCTGTACCTTTATTTATGGCTTCTTTTTCTCTGTCTAAAAACTCTGCTTTGAAGTGCCATGGTAATACCAGATAGTAATCTGGGTTCATGGCCCTAGATTTTTCTTCACTGATTATGGGGATATCAGTGCCAATAGTTTTTGCGCCATCTTTATCGGGATTTCTATCAGCAGCATAATCAACAATAGAATCATCAATGCCGCACCATTGTAAAATAGTGTTGCCTTTTGTTGATGCACCATAAAGGTGGATACTTTTGCCTTCACTCTTCAGTTTCTTTAATAATGAAGAGAGCTCTTCTCTGTGTTTATTTATTCTATTCTGGAAGTTTTTATAAGGTTTGTCTGTATCTAGTTCCAAATCAAACTCTTGCTGACGAATATCTTTGATTGATTCAATATTATTTTTACTTTTATATTTAAAGTTATTCTCGTGTGTTGCGTAGCAACGAATACTGCCACCGTTAATATCATTAAAACCAACTTTAACGATTTTCATATCATTTCGCGCCAGCATATTCTCAATTACTGCAAAGCTATAATATTCAAGATGTTCGTGACAGATTGTATCGTAAGAGTTCATTTCTAACATCGCTGGCATATAAGACATTTCAAAAATCCAAATACCTTCCTCATTCAAGGCACTCTTAATATTTTTAACAAAAGCCGAGGGGTCTTCAAGATCGTAAAACATGGCAATTGATGTAATAACATCCAACTTCTCATCACCAAGAATACAGTTCAACTCTACTGATGGAAAGACATCCTGAACAACTGTTACGCCCCCGTTTACCTCTTGTGCAACATCAGATGGATCGACACCAAACTTTATATATCCCGCAGGATAATTTTTCAGTAAGGTTCCATCATTGCAACCAATATCCAAAACTCTAGCTTCGCTCTTTTCGACCATCGCTATAGCATCGTCTGCAATGCCTTTAAGATGATCTCGCATCGTCTGGTTTGTCCCCGAACGATACCAATATGCTGAATAGAGAATTTCCGGCGGAACCGACGTTACCGTCTGAAGTAGACCACAAGCATTTTCGTCTACCATGGGATTGCAGCGAACGAGTTCCGTAGAGATTTTTCTCATTGGAGGTTGCTCCTTTCCCGGCTTAATGAACGATCCCTGCAAATGCTGTTCTCCAAGATTAATAACCTTGGTTAGAGCCAATGAACCACAAATTCTACAAGTCTTTCTATATGTAAGGTGCATACTATCTCCTCAATTATACCAATAAATATTCTAGCAGTTGACCTGCTATCTTACCGCTTAATAACAACACGGCTCTCATTTCAGTCATTAGCAGTTAAACGATTTTTCCATTCGTCCACCATATCTAACAGTGTCTGCTCTAATAAAATTTCTGGGAGCCAGCCAGTCTCATTCCGTAACTTTTCATTATTACCACAAATGCGCTGTTGCTCTGCGCTTCTAAGAAGTGTCTCATCCTTTTCCACGTTAATTTTAAGGCCAGAGCTAGCGATCATTTTATTCAGTAACACTTCCATTCTAGTTTCTCGGCCTGTACAAATATTATAAACCTCACCACTTTTCCCAAACTTTAGAAGTAGATCATATGCCCGCACAACATCCCTCACATCGGTAAAGTCTCTTGTGCTATCCAGATTACCTACGCGCATCACAGGTTTACGTCTGTTAAGTTGCATTTCTGCAATTTGCCTGGAAAAACTGGATAGCGCAAACCTGTCACTTTGACCCGGTCCGACATGGGTAAATGGTCGTGCAGTCACAATATCCATGCTTTCACTTTGACTCCATTGATAGCAAAGTGCTTCGACAGCAATTTTGACTACCGAGTAAGGACTCATGGGCTTGAGTGGCGTTGCCTCTGTCATCGGCAGGTACGACATGTCTGGATGACCATACACTTCACTGGAACTGATATTGAGTAGTTTTCCTTTAAAGTTAATGTTCTGTAAAGCCATAAGCAGGTTCAGCATGCCATTAAAGCCAATTTCAAGATTTTTCTCAGGTTTAGCGAATGTCTCTTTAACAGTGGTAATAAAGGCAAAATTGACAACAACGTCAGGCCTGCAATTCTCTACAAGTGAAGTAATTTTTTGTTTGTCTCTGATATCGCACTCACTTCCTGTCGATACAACTTCGTACTCTGCACTCAATAAACGCTTCATGTGGCAACCTACAAAACCAGTGCCGCCAATAAGCAATGCACGCTTCATGAAAAATCACCTGAAGTTTGATAATTAATCACTGATTGTGCCCACTTTCTGGCCCAGGGTGAATTTTTAGTGCCACTGTTCGCATCTCCCCTATCACCAATATTCATATTCTTCATCCACTTTTCTATCGGTGTTTTGAAACCGGTTTTTTTTCTGTTTAAAGCTATATCTGAAATAGGCGGGATCGGCGTCAACCCAAACATTTTTTTACATTGATCACCATTAATGGTAGCTATCAAAGGCGCAAACTTGTTTAATAATTCAGCATCAACTAGTGGCACGCGTATTTCTAGCGAGTGCGCCATGCTTGCCCAATCACTATCTCTCAATAATTGATTTTTCATATATAAAGAGGATTCCATTGACGCTACACGTTGAAACGCTGCCCCAGGATCTGGACTAATTTCCTTTTCAATCATTAACATTGGTTTCAACGTTTCTAAACCTGCCAGAATCACATCCTGGTCTAAAACATTCGAAAGCTCCCATGGCATGAAGAGACCTCGCTTCAATAAATAGGCGCCAGGATAGGTACCACCATACTTTAGCAAACCCCAAAACTTCGGATTAATTTTTGCGTTGGTAGCCCACGAAGAGCTGCCAATAATTGTAGCCAAATCACCTAACCCCGGTATTTTTGAGGGTGCCGAAAAATAACGAACACAACGTGGTATTTCCTTAAACGACGGGTAACCACCGAACAACTCATCTCCACCAATCCCTGATACCGCCACTTTTAGACCCTGCTCTCTTGCTGCTTTGCTTACAAACCAGGTATTCAACCCATCTATGCTCGGTTGGTCCATAGCTTCCATAAACTTAGGGAGATCTTCCTGAAATTCTAACTCGCTTACCCTGCGTATTATATGGTTAGTGCCGTATCCTTCGGCAATTTCTTCAGCTAATGGTGCCTCGTCATCTTGGGATCCTTTAAACTCATCAAAGCCCAGTGTGATTGTCGTAATTGGTGCTCCTCTTTTTCCTGATATTTCCGCCATTAAGCCAACTAGCGCCGAAGAATCAATGCCTGCAGACAAAAAAGCACCAACAGGTACATCAGCTTCCATATGATGTCCTACAGAATCGAGTAAATGTTCTCGAAAAACTTGCTGAAGCTCTGCATGTTTAAGTTTGCCTATTGCGTGGGCCGCATCACATAATGTTTCCGGAATAGAAAAGTAAGCCATTGGCTTAGAGGGACCTGAAGTAGTAATATACATATAGCTAGAGGCTGGAACTGCCCGGATGCTGTCGTATAGTGTAAATGGTTCTGGCACACTGCCGAAAAGATAAAACCCAACCAAGCCAGCAGGTTCTTGCTTACGAGAAATCTTCCCGCCAGCCACTAGCGCTTTAACTTGAGAAGCGACTCTAAGCGTTAATCCATCATCTGAGTAATAAAGAGGCTTGATGCCATACGGGTCTCGAGCTAATAGTAGTTTATTTTCGTAATTATCCCAAAGTGCGATAGCAAACATGCCGCGCAACTCTTGCAACATCGCCACACCTCTCTCTGCAAAAAGATGAAGAATGACTTCGGTATCTGATGTTGTGCGGAAGTGGCACCCTTTTTGTTCTAACTTTCGTCTCAATTCGCGATAATTATATATTTCTCCATTAAAAGAAATGACATATCGACCATCCTTACTAACCATGGGTTGCGTAGCACGCTCATCCAAATCGATTATTGATAAACGACGATGAGCCAAGCCCACTCTATGTGTACTTGAGTACCACTCACCCTTACCATCCGGGCCCCGGTTACGCATGTGGTCACGTATTAGTCTTAATTCGTGTGGATTGACAGCTGGCGCATTATCCTTGTATGAAAATATTCCTGCTACGCCACACATATATACAATACTCTTAATTCTTGAGGCCGTGATTTTAGTCGGAAACTAGTGATTTAATATATTAATATTAAATCACCTTATTCTTAATTAAATCTTCAAAATAACTAATTGTTGATTTCAGCCCTTCCTCCAATTTAATGATGGGTTCCCATCCAAGTTCTTTCTTCGCTAGTGTGATATCGGGTTGTCGTTGTTTAGGGTCATCTTGCGGCAACGGGTTTAAACTCAACCTAGATTTCGAGTTAGTCATTTCAATAATTTTTTCAGCAAGTTCTTTAACAGTAAACTCTATTGGGTTTCCTAGATTAACCGGCCCAGTAAAAGCATCTGTTGCCATTAAACGAATAAAGCCATCAATCAACTCATCAACATAACAAAATGAACGGGTTTGTGAACCATCACCATAAATGGTGATATCTTCACCTTTTAGGGCTTGAATAATAAAGTTTGAAACAACACGGCCATCACTGGGGTGCATATTTGGACCGTAGGTATTAAAAATTCGTGCAATTTTAATTTTAACTTGATTTTCTCTATAGTAATCAAAGAATAATGTTTCCGCACATCGTTTACCTTCATCATAACAAGAGCGAATACCAATCGGATTTACGTTACCCCAATAATCTTCAGTTTGAGGATGAACCTGAGGATCTCCATAAACTTCACTGGTTGATGCCTGCATAATTTTCGCATTTTGTCGTTTAGCCAAGCCAAGCATGTTGATAGCACCTAGTACGCTAGTCTTATTAGTATGAATTGGATTATGTTGGTAATGTGGTGGTGAAGCGGGACATGCTAGATTATAAATTTCATCAACTTCAAGATGAATAGGAAACTCAATATCGTGACGGATCAATTCAAAGTTACGGTCATCCATTAAGTGGTCAATGTTACCTTTAGTGCCGGTGAAGAAGTTATCCAGACATAAGATTTCATTGCCTTCTTTTAATAAACGCTCACTGAGGTGAGAACCTAAAAAACCTGCGCCGCCTGTAATAAGAATACGTTTACGATGATAATTATCCATTTGTTGCATCCCTTCCAATTGATATGTAACTAAAACCTAGCTTATGCATAAGTTTTGGTTGGTATTGGTTTCGTCCATCAAAAATAACATGTGACTTCATTAAGTCTTTCATTCTTTCAAAGTCTGGTGTGTTGAATGATTTCCAATCCGTGACAAGAATGAGAGCATCAACATCAGGAAACACTTCATACTGGTGTTCTACCAATTTTAAGTGCCCATGTTTAAACCATTCTTTTGGCAATTCCTCACGAGCAATTTCAATGGCAACAGGATCATATGCAACAACTTTGGCACCGGCGGCAATTAGCTCATGTAAGATGATTTTAGATGGAGCTTCACGCATATCGTCGGTGCCGGGCTTGAATGATAAACCCCATAACGCGAAAGTCATACCGCTTAGATTTTTACCATAGCGGTCAACAATTTTTTCAAAGAGACGATATTTTTGTAGATTATTACGTTGTTCTACCGCTTTTAAAATCATGGCATCGTAATTAGCTGAATTTGCGGAACGTATTAAAGCTTGTACATCTTTTGGGAAACAAGAACCTCCATAGCCACAACCAGGGTATATAAACGAAAAACCAATACGACTATCAGAACCGATACCTTGGCGCACATTTTCAACATCGACACCTAGGATGTCACAGAGGTTTGCTATTTCATTCATAAATGAAATTTTAGTCGCTAGCATTGAGTTCGCAGTGTATTTTGTCATTTCAGCATCACGGATGCCCATAATGATGATGTGCTGGTGATTACGTACAAACGATTTGTACAGGTCATGCATTATTTCTGCAGCTTTATCGCTTGCTGCGCCAATAACAACACGATCAGGGCGCATAAAATCTTCGATTGCAGCACCTTCTTTAAGAAATTCGGGATTACTGACTACATCGAACGTTATATCAAGCTTTCGTTTATCAAGTTCTACCTGAATTTTCGCAGTTACTGTATCCGCAGTTCCAACGGGAACCGTCGATTTATCAATAATAACTGCATAATCAGTCAAGTGTTTACCAATATCACTTGCAACGCCTAGTACATATTGAAGATCGGCAGAACCATCCTCTCCGGGAGGGGTACCAACAGCAATAAATATTAAATCTGCACCATCAATAACATCAGCTATCGAAGTAGTAAAAAATAATCGCTCTTGCTTAACATTGGTTTTGACCAGTTCTTCAAGGCCTGGCTCATAAATAGGGAGAATGCCTTTATGTAGGTTATTTATTTTTGTATCATCAATATCAACGCAGGTAACCTTATTTCCACGTTCAGCGAAACATGCGCCGGCAACAAGTCCAACATAGCCTGTACCAATTACTACTATTTTCATAGATTACTCTCTTGAGTATTTATTGTTTTGTACCAATCGTAGGTTTTCTTTAACCCTTCTTCCAGTTCAATACTATAAGTCCACCCCATTGCTGTTAGACGAGACACATCAATCAACTTTTTTTTTGAACCATCAGGCTTAGAACTATCAAATTTCAACTCACCTTTAAAACCCACAACGCGCTTCATGGTCTCTGCCATTTCACGAATGGTGACATCTCTTCCTGTACCAACATTAATATGTGAAAGCATTGGTTTAGTATTGGCTTGATAAATTTCTTCATCTAGTTCCAGAACAAACAATGATGCTTCTGCCATATCATCCACAAATAAGAATTCACGCATGGGTGTTCCAGTGCCCCAGACGACAACTTCAGCATCATTATTTAATTTCGCTTCATGAAATCGACGCATTAGTCCAGGTATGACATGTGAATTTTCTAGGTGAAAGTTATCGTTAACGCCATAAAGATTTGTTGGCATGACTGAACGGAAATCTGTGCCATATTGTCGGTTGTATGATTCACAAAGTTTAATTCCTGCTATTTTTGCTACAGCATACGGTTCATTTGTGGGCTCTAACACTTCTGTTAACAATGAATCTTCACGCATGGGTTGGGCAACAGCTTTCGGATAAATGCAGGTGCTACCTAAAAATAATAATCGAGTGACATTGCTTTTATATGCTGCATCAATGACATTTGCTTCTATCATCATGTTTAGATATATGAAGTCCGCAGGATAAGTATTGTTGGCATGAACACCCCCTACCTTTCCTGCAGCAAGAATAACGTACTCTGGTTTTACTGTTGCAAAAAAATCTTGCACTGCCGACTGATTAATAAGATCAAGTTCTTTATGTGTGCGGGTAATCAGATTCGTGCAGCCGCGCGTCTCTAATTGACGCATGATGGCAGAACCGACAAGACCTTGATGTCCAGCGACATAAATCTTGGTATCTTTATTCATTATAATTAAATGGCTTTGAAACCATGTTCTTTGATTAACGTATCTCGCTGGGCGAGATTCAGATCATTTTCCATCATCTCGTGAACCATTTCTTCAAAAGTGATTTTAGGTACCCAACCTAATTTTTCTTTTGCTTTTGTTGCGTCGCCTAATAATGTTTCTACTTCTGTCGGGCGGAAATAACGTTTGTCCACTGCGACGATGCAATTACCGGTTTCGGTGTCATAGCCTTTTTCATCTGCACCATTGCCTTCCCAACGAATTTTCTTATCGATGTGATCGTAGGCGGCATTAACAAAATCACGTACTGAATATTGCACACCTGTGGCGATACAAAAATCTTCTGGTTGGTCTTGTTGAAGCATGAGCCATTGCATTTCAACATAGTCTTTTGCATGTCCCCAGTCACGTAGCGCATTCATGTTGCCAAGGAATAAACAATCTTGAAGGCCTAACGTTATACGTGCTAATGCTCGAGTGATTTTACGGGTTACAAACGTTTCACCACGTATTGGTGATTCATGGTTAAACAAAATACCATTACAGGCATATATACCATAGGCTTCACGGTAATTTACGGTGATCCAATAGGCATACAACTTTGCTACTGCATAGGGTGAACGAGGATAAAAGGGTGTTGTTTCTTTTTGTGGGGTTTCTTGTACCAAGCCATATAACTCTGATGATGAGGCTTGATAAAAGCGGGTTTTCTTTTCTAAACCTAAAAAACGAATAGCCTCTAACAATCGAAGCGTGCCCATAGCATCGACATCAGCCGTATATTCTGGCACCTCAAAACTAACAGCCACATGAGACTGAGCACCCAGATTGTACACTTCATCTGGCTGCACTTCAGAGATGATACGAGTAAGGTTTGAGGAATCGGTAAGATCACCATAATGAAGAACAAAATTTTGATCCTCTATATGCGAATCTTCATAGATATGATCTATTCTTTGAGTATTGAAAGATGAGGCTCTGCGTTTAATTCCATGTACCTCATAACCTTTCTCCAACAAGAATTCAGCTAAATACGATCCGTCTTGACCGGTTACTCCAATGATCAATGCTTTCTTTTTCATTAATTTATCCTCTAAAGTTTCGACAACAGAAGTCATCTCTTAAATTATTAGTTCAAGGTTTACTATTTATCAACCCTTCCATATATATCATCAAAACGCACAATATCGTCTTCCCCAAGGTACGAGCCTGATTGAATTTCTATAATTACTAATGGTACTTTGCCTGGATTTTCGAGCGCATGCACCTCCCTTTTGGGAATATAGGTAGACTCATTCTCAGACAAAATAAAGGTTCTATCACCATTTGTAACTTTTGCTGTCCCCGAGACAACCACCCAATGTTCAGCTCTATGGTGGTGCATCTGAACACTCAGCTTTGCACCCGGCTTTACTGTAATCCGCTTAGCCTGGTATCGCTCACCACTATCAATCGAATCGTATTTACCCCAAGGTCTATAGACTTCTCGATGAAGTTCCCACTCAGGTCGATCTTCTTGCTTTAAGTGTTCAATCACTTTTTTGACATTCTGAACATTATTTTTGTGTGCAACAAGCAAGACATCTTTAGTAGCCACAATGACTAAATCATTAACGCCAATAGCTGAAACTAATTTATCGTCAGTTCTAATATACGAATTATTGCAATCATTGAGCATTACATCACCAACCACAGCATTTCCATTGCCGTCTTTTTTACTAACATCCCACAGTGATGACCAAGACCCTATGTCACACCAACCCGCGTCCATTGGGACAACAATAGCGTCATTAGTTTTTTCCATCACGGCATAGTCAATAGACTCACTAGGGCATGCTTCAAATTTATCTTTATTAATCCTTAGAAAGTCTAGATCAGAGTCGGTGTCTACCATCGCTGATTCACAGGCTTGGTAAATATCGGGACGAAACTTCTTTAATTCTTCTAGGTAACGGCTTGCCTTAAACAAAAACATACCGCTATTCCAATAATATTCGCCTGACCTCAAATAATCTTTAGCTACCTCACCTGATGGCTTTTCTACAAACTGATCGACAATAAAACCAGTATCTTTCGGCTTACCTCGCTTTATATAACCATACCCTGTGTTGGCATCCTGCGGCACTATACCAAAGGTCACCAACTTTCCTGATTCGGCTAAAGGGAGAGCATCAGAGACAGCCTTCGTAAACATAACTTCATCTTGGACTACATGATCAGCAGCAAGGACAAGCAGCAGAGGATCGTCTTCCTTCGCCAGAAGTGCCGCAAGTGCGATTGCAGGTGCCGTATTTTTTCCTACGGGCTCCAAAATAATAGCATCCAACTTATCAATTTCACGCAGTTGCTCCGCGACAAAGAACCTATGCTCTTCATTGCAAATAACAACAGATGATTGGACATCTAAGCCCGACAAACGTTTGACCGTATTCTGCAGCATAGTACCTTTACCATCCAGAGCGAAAAATTGCTTAGGGTGTGCCGCCCTGGATAAAGGCCACAATCGGGTACCCGAGCCGCCCGCCATAATTACCGCTTTAATCATGAGTCACTTTCACTTTTTTTATTAGCCATTCTGCATAATTTTTCATATAGGGATGAAATCTTTCGTCAGTCGCAACTAATTATAAATCAAACCAACCAAATTCAACGTACTAACATCCAACATTTCTCAGCTACCGTGCCAATGCCAAGCGCTCTTGATTATTTCATCAAGATCACTGAATTCCGGTTTCCAACCAAGATTATGAGTTGCTTTAAGGCTGTCAGCCACTAACACAGCTGGATCACCTAAACGCCTTAAGTCCATTTTATATCTTATAGGATTACCTAAGACCCTCTCACAACTCTTAATGACATCCAGTACAGAGAACCCATTACCATTACCCAGGTTAAATGCCGAAAATCCTTTATCCTCTTTCATATATGCGAGTCCAAGTAAATGTGCTTGGGCAAGATCAGTTACATGCACATAATCTCGCACACAGGTCCCGTCATGAGTGCCATAGTCATCACTAAATACTTTTAGTTCATTGCTACCAGACAGTGCTGATTTTAAAATATTGGGAATTAGATGAGTTTCAGGATCGTGAGCCTCACCAATTTCCCCTGATTCATAAGCCCCTGCGGCGTTAAAGTACCTAAAACAAGTAGCATTAAAGTCATAGGCTGAGCAAATATCTCTAAGCATATTTTCAACCATTAGTTTACTTTGACCGTAAGGATTGATTGGGGTTTTGGGATGATCTTCATCAATTTTATCAGTGACAGGATTCCCAAAAATGGCCGCAGTGGATGAGAAAACCAAATTTTTGATTCCATTCTCAAGCATCTCATTAACTAAATTAAGCGTACCAAGCACGTTGTTACGATAATAAAGATCTGGCTTTTTGACCGATTCACCAACTAGAGATTTGGCCGCAAAGTGGATGACACCATCAAAATAGCGACCCTTTAGAGACTGAGCTAACTTATCCTGATCAAGCAGATTAACTCGAAGAACCTCACAATCTTTCACCGCCCACTCATGACCAGTCGAAAAATCATCAAGGACCACCACTTCGTGGCCATGCTTCTGGGCATACTTCACCATGTGGGATCCGATATACCCGGCGGCGCCAGGAATAAGTAACTTCATAGCATTAACCTTTAAACTATCAATATTTTAGTCAAAAAAATCCACTATTTATAGACTCCAGAAATTCGTACTTTTTAAGTCTAATATTCGATAACACCCATTATCGAAATTTACCAACCACTGTTTTTTAATAGCTTTATTAAATGCGTCCTGGTCTCAGCATCTCTCATACCGACAGCAATATTTGCACTCAAGAAGCCCTGCTTGTTACCACAATCAAATATCCCAGCGTCTGTTTCAAACGAATTTAACCCATCAAGTTTAAGGAGCTCGTCCAGCGCATCGGTGAGTTGAATCTCACCACCAACACCGGCAATGGTCGTCTCAAGCAGATCTAACACTTTCGATGGAAGAATATAACGGCCCAGCACTGCTAAATTGGATGGCGCTTCCTTTGGAGAGGGTTTCTCAACTAAACCTTTTAGCATAATACTTTTAAAGGGCTCGCTCACCTCTCCACCTAAGTCGGCAACACCGTAATTTTCAATAGCTTCTGAACCAACCCGCTCAACCATGACCTGACCCATACCGGTCTCATTCCACGCATTAACCATAGCTGTGAAGCTGTAATCTTTATCACGCGACTCTTGATCAAGCACCAACACATCCGGCAACAGTACCGCAAAGGGTTCCTTATTTAATAGAAGTTTAGCGCAAAGAACCGCATGACCTAGACCCAACAGATCACTCTGCCTTACGGACGTCACTGTGATATTCTCGGGTATGATGTTTTTAACCGTGCCCAGAATGGTCTCTTTGCCCTTCTTTTCCAGACGATGCTCAAGTTCATAATGGGCATCAAAGTGGTTTTCAATTGCCTCTTTACCGCTACGGGTAACCAAGATAATCTCTGTGATGCCTGCCGCTATAGCCTCTTTGACCACGTGCTCGATAATCGGCCGGTCATACACTGGTAATAATTCTTTCGGGATCGCCTTAGTAGCCGGCAGCATGCGCGTGCCAAGGCCTGCCACTGGGATAACCGCTTTTTTGATTTTTGCTATCATAATTTATCCTTCGGCAACTTCCTATATTTTCGTTATCGACAAACAACCGCACTATAACCCGAATTTTTCCTTTATAACGCCGAATTCTGATGCTTTAAGTCGTGGCCCAAATTGAGCAACTACTCTGGCGGCACAGTCATTAGCCAACGTCATTACACCCTTGTCGATATGAGGACTGGCCAGAAACGAATCAGACACCTCAACTTCGGTGTCCACAAGCACCGCGCCAATGCCATAAATATTGTATGTTGCCATTTAAAAGCTCACTTATTATTAAGATCTCGCTGTTGCCGCACTTCTTCTTGTAACTGGGCGATTTCTTCTTGAAGCTGAGCATGTTCCCGCTGCCTTCTAACCAAAAAACGCGCGGTGATTGCCGCCTTCTCGATAATACCCATAGGGGTCAATAAATATGCGTAACCCCACTTTTTGCCTGAGCGCTGGAAATTATCGAGCTTAACCCAACCCACATCAATGAGAGACTTAATCAAATAGTGGGTTTTACCTAAGCTAACGCCCAATTCCTCAGCAAGCTGGCGCTGAGTTAGATCAGGTTGTCGCTCAAGTATTTTGAGCACGCGATATTCAAGCTCTTGATTGGTCATAATAAAGGGTGTAACGAGTAGTTTATTAGTTCAGGCAGGCTACCGCAGGACGCTGTAACAACAGATTCCTAGGGAAAACGCAAAACGAGCAAACTAAACTACTCCAAGCCTGTTCATTTAATGAACAAGATAACATAAGTGAATAGAATTGCAATTTTAAGGCGCTGTAGTGTTAACTAGCTCACTATTATTTAAGTTTATTTTCTCTTTACCCAAACTCACGAAAACCACGCCGTAAAGCGCGCATTGAAGTAAAAATACCCCAAGCCATAAAGGATCTATGACGGGGATCAAGTTGCTTGTATAGCCGAGTAACGCAAAACCAGAATACCCAGCATCGCCTATACATTTACCTATTAGGTAAACTTAATCAGACTTTCGGGCATAGTGCATCACTAACACTAACAGCACTGACAACATCCCGCCGAGCAGAGTACCTAAAATACAGATAAAGGCCCGCTGAGGTTGCGATTTTTCTTCTGGCACCATACTTGGGCTTACCGCCACAAAGGCATATTCAGGGCTGGCCTCAGCCACCATCTTATTTTTCGTCTGCTCTTCAATAATGGTGTAAAAAACCTCTCGCATTTCAGCGATAGATGTCTTCTCAATCTGAGCTAGCAGGTAGTTAATATTATTGGTGACCTTTTCCATTTGGCGTTGCTGCATGTGCGCGTTAATGGCCGCCACATACATATCCAACCACTGCTTGGCGATCTGCGGAGAGTAATACTCGATAGACACTGACACCAGCCCAGAAATTTTTTCTTCTGAAACCTCTAGTCGCTCAGAAAAGGCTTGAAATAGGTACCAACTACTGGGCGGACCCGTTACACCAGATTCATTCTCAACCAGCCATTGTTTATTTTCAGTATCATAAACACCATCATCAATCTGAAGCTCATTAGATCCTTTACTCCACCCTTCTGCAGCATAAACCTCAACGGCAATGTTATTTGCAGCAATAAAACCTTCGATAAAGCTCCAAGACTTCATGATTTCTTGGGCTATTTGCGCTTCACTGCTCTCACCGCTACCGATATTAACCCCGGCCAAAGAAGCAAGACCACCCAACTTGCCCAAGGCTCCTGAGAGATCAGAGCTATCGGATTGTGCCGGAGCAAGCAGCGCTGTGGCTTTGTACTGGTTAGGCACTGACAGCGCGTAGATGACAGAGACAAAGGCAAACACAGCTGTAATAGCTATAATTTTTAGCTTTCCAGCCCACAGAACACCAAACAGTTCTCGTAGGTCTATTTCATCATCATATTTAGTATCATTCTGAACGTTATTTTCCACGTTTTATTTCCTTTATTCTAGATAATTTCATCAAAACCTTCTGTAGCATATTTATTACAATTTAAAATTCTTAACAACCTCTTTATTTCCTATAGCAGATGTAGATATTTCTGTGACAACGCTTGTATTTAATAATTTTAATAACAATGTTACTCTATTTTTCGATTTCTTTGATAAGAATATTGCATCTATTCCTGCAAACCCTCCCTCTTTGATGGAGATATGATCGCCCTTTTGATAATCAACTACCGAAACATCCTCTTTGTATATACCTGATTCATCGAGCTTATCTTGAATTAATTTAATAATATTATTAGGGATAGAAGTAAATTTTTCTGAGAACATAACAATGTGACTAACCCCATAACTAGACTTAATAGAAGTCCAATTATCTAACTCAAAATTAATTTGAGCAAAAAAATATCGAGGAAAAACTGGTACCAGAGATTTAAATTCACTATTTTTATTAGTAGGAGCTATCAAAGGTAAAAAAGTTTTAAATCCTTGTTTTTGAAGATTTTCATTAGCTTTTTTTTCCTCTTTTGCTTTTGTATAAACAAGTACCCAGATAATTTCTTTTTTTTCCTTTTTAACTGATTTCATATTATGAAGTACTTAAAATAAATAATGGTGCCCGGGGCCGGACTCGAACCGGCACGAAGTTTCCTTCGAGGGATTTT
>JAPYPM010000151.1 GCA_029937635.1 Nitrospinaceae bacterium | reverse complement strand
ATATAAATTTAAAAAATCGCAAAGTAGTCATTACAGGTGTTAGTGAAGGTATAGGAAGAAGTTTGGCTATGGCCTTTGGTGAGATGGGAGCAATTGTTGCCGGGTCTGCACGCAATAGTGAACGACTTAGAGCCATCGAAAGTGAGATTTCTGGGACAGGGCATTTTTTTTATTCGGCAGATTTTTCTAAATCAGATGATATCAAAACCTTTCATAATAAAGCTATCTCCGTAATGGGAGGAGTTGATGTTCTTATTAACAATGTAGGGTCGATCCAAAAATTAGCAGGATTTTTCGATCTTACTGATGAAGACTGGCAAGAAGTATTTGATATTAATCTTATGTCAGCTGTGCGAGCGTGTCGCTTATTTAGCCCGTCCTTAAGGCAGTCTGTGTCGCCAAGAATTATCAATATAACATCCGTTGCAGCAAGTCGCCCCGGAGATGTTTTTCCTCATTACAGCGCAGTGAAGGCTGGGTTGTGCAACTTAACCATTTCACTGGCGCGTTCTCTTGCCAGTGATAATGTGTTAGTTAACTCAGTTTCTCCCGGGCCTGTTTGGTCAAAATCATGGGATGATGAAGCAAAAAATATTGCTGAAAAATCAGGAAAAGACTTACAGACTATAGTTGATGAAATGAAGACTTCCTCCGCTCAAACATTACTACTCAAACGAATGGGAGTTCCTGATGATGTTACAGGGCTAGTTCTATTTCTAGCTTCTGACTTGTCAAACTGGATTACGGCTTCTAATTTTACAGTAGATGGTGGTTTTTCTCAGAATCCTTACTAATCGTTATTAAAGAAAAAAAGGATATGCCAGTTCTAAATATAAATAATTTAAAAAAATAATTTATGAAAAAAAAAATAAATCCTCAGATTTTTAGGGAATACGATATTCGTGGGTTAGTCGATGTAGATTTAACTCAAGATTCCACAGAACTAATTGGTAAAAGTATAGGCACTTATATTTATAGAAATGGTGGTAAAACTCTTACGGTTGGTTATGACATGAGGGCTAGTTCCATCCCTTTTCGAGACAGCCTTATCCGTGGAATAAATTCCACCGGGTGTAATGTTATAGATATAGGGATGGTTCCAACTCCGGTAGCCTATTTTTCCTTGCATCATTTGAAGCCAGACGGTGGCGTGATGATAACAGGTAGTCATAATCCTTCAGAGTTTAACGGATTTAAAATAAGTAATGGGCTGCAAAGTCTATACGGGGAGAGTATTCAAGAGTTACGGAGATTAATTGATAGTGATGATTTTGAGTTGGGTAGCGGAAAACTGACTAAAGAAAACGTTCTAGAAGACTATATTCAAGGTATCTTTGATCGTATTAAGCTTTCGCGCTCTGTGAAGGTTGTGGTCGACGGGGGGAATGGATGTTTTGGAATCGTAGGACCGAAGCTATTAAAGCGAATAGGTGCAAATATTATTGAATTATATTGTGAACCCGATGGCAATTTTCCTAATCACCATCCTGATCCGACAGTAGAAAAGAATATGTTGGATCTTAGTAAAAAAGTAAAGGAAGAGGGGGCGGAGCTTGGAATCGGGTTTGATGGTGATGCGGACAGAATCGGTATCGTTGATGAGAAGGGGAAAATCCTTTGGGGAGATCAGCTTTTAATGATTTTTGCAAGGGATCTTCTAAAGCATAACCCTGGTGCAACGATTGTAGGTGAGGTGAAGTGTTCGCAAAATCTTTTCAAGGATATTGAGGGTCATGGTGGAACAGCGGTGATGTCTGCGGCTGGTCACTCATTGATTAAAAATAAAATGCAAGAAACAAATTCTTTACTGGCAGGTGAAATGAGTGGGCATATTTGTTTTGCGGACGACTATTACGGGTTCGACGATGCTATTTATGCTGCATGCAGGATTCTTCAGATAGTTGCATCATCTAAGATAAAAGTTTCAGAGATGCTTCTTGATGTTCCAAAAACCGAGGCCACTCCGGAAATACGTGTTGATTGTCCTGATGATCGTAAATTTGAAATTGTTCGAAAACTTACAGAAAGTTTTAGAAAAAATTATGATGTGATAGATATTGATGGGGTTAGAGTAAACTTTGGTGAAGGATGGGCTTTGATACGTGCTTCGAATACGCAGCCAGTCATTGTTTTCCGATTTGAAGCAAATAATTCAGCTCGACTTGCTGAAATCATTTCTATAGTTCGTAAAGCAGTATCAAAGTATGAGTCTGTCTTTACTCTTAGTCAGGAATTATGCTGAAAAAATATTTGCATACTCGGTTGCGAGTTCAGAATATGGATAGCTCCATTAATTTTTACAATGGTATTATGGGCATGGAAATTATCGAGCGTAAAATATCTCCTCGCGGTTCACAGCTTGTATTTTTGCGTTTCCCAAACGTTAACTGTGACCTTGAATTGTGCTCCTTCCCCAACAGTGGAACTATTGAGGTTCCAGAGGACTTAATACATTTGGCATTTCAAGTAGAAGATCTTGAATGGTGCATGGCCAAATTACAAGAGGAAGAGATTCCCGTTACAGAAGGGCCTATTGAGTCGGAGAATGGAACGCGGTTTATTTTTACTGAAGATCCAGATAAATATGAAATTGAATTGGTGGAATATCCAAAAAAATAAATTAGTGATGTTTGTCAGAGTACAAGCTTGTAAGTTTTAAACTAGCCTCATATCGCATAATGATTTTTACGCGCCTGGCGAAATGAGCCAAGGAGCTATAATAGTTTCATACTGCTTTTAAGGTGACTATTGTTGGGGAGTTATAAACCTAGTTAGTGGCATATAATAGGAAAGACTTCAAGGGAGGATAGAATTTAGTCAGGAGGAGATAAGTTTAAAAGGAAATACGATTTTTCTTAAGCCAGTTTTCTGAGTCAAATTGTTTGCTACGAAATTCTTCAAAATCAAGTTCATGCTTAGAGAGTTTTTCCCCATCAATGTACTGAGTATTTTTGTGGTTCTTTTTTTTTGTAACTTTTCGATCAACGGTATCCTCTAAGGTATCGTTTTCTTCAATATTTAAATCGAGTGATTCGGTGAGCACTTGCATTTTTAGCACTAAAACCATAAAGCTTTGAGGGCATATTTCATCGTTTTTTTGAATTTCTTCCACTATCCTTCGGACTTTCTCTGAAGTCATAACTGCTTCAGTGATCGCTTTTGATAAATTTTCGAAATTTGGCTCAGAATCATGGGAGTGACTCATAAAGGTTCCCTTTCAAAGTCATGTTTTTAAAAGTTGGAATGTTGCTAATCTAGAAACAGCCCTTTAAATAAAGGTAAACTGCTTAGAGTTTGATGTCAAGTAACATTAAAAAAATCAAGTAATCAGTTTGAAAAAAGACTAAAAATTAATGGAGTTATAATTCAATACTTTGGGATAGAAGGGTCGACTCTGTCAGACCAAGCATCAATGCCTCCTGCCATGCTTTTAATGTTTTCAAATCCCATTTGTTTAAGAGCTTTAGCAGCTTTCAAACTTCTTACTCCAGCTTTACAGTGAAGTATAATTTGGTCGTTTTTGGAAATTTTATTAAGGTTTTTTGGTTTCATCTCCTCAATTTTTCCAAGAGGAATGAGAATAGACCCATCAATTCGACAGATATCGTATTCTGATGGTTCCCGCACATCAACCAAAACAAAGCTAGCAGGTTTGTCTAGTTTTTGTTTGACCTCTTCGACTGAAATTTCCCACTTTGCATTGTCAGCGTCTTCTTCAGCAGCGGAAGGAATGCCGCAAAACTGTTCATAATCGATCAGTTTTGTAATAGTTGGATTTTCTCCACAGATTGGACAATTTTTATCCTTTCGTAATTTCATTTCCCTAAACTTCATCCCAAGCGCATCAAAAAGCATCAAGCGTCCAACCAAAGTATCACCCTTGCCTAAAATAATTTTAACCACTTCGGTAGCTTGAATGAGGCCGACAATCCCAGGAAGAACACCAAGTACACCCCCTTCAGCGCAACTTGGGACTAAACCTGGTGGGGGTGGCTCAGGATATAAGCACCGGTAGCATGGGCCTTCTTTTGAATAAAACACCGAGGCTTGTCCTTCAAAACGGAGTATGCATCCATAAATATAGGGTTTACCTAATAGGACTGACGCATCATTGGCTAAATAGCGGGTTGGAAAATTATCGGTTCCATCCACAATAATATCGTAGTCCTTAAAAATTTCCATTGCATTCTCAGAAGAGAGTCGGATGTTGTAGGTGACAACTTCCACATCAGAGTTAATATCGGCTAGGCGCTTTTTCGCTGAATCGACTTTTAATTTGCCTACAGTGGATTCACCGTGCAAAACCTGACGTTGCAGATTGCTCTGATCGACGACATCAAAGTCAACGAGCCCCAATTTCCCGATCCCAGCAGCAGCTAGATATAGACCTAGTGGAGATCCAAGTCCACCTGTTCCAATACAAAGTACCTTTGCATTGCATAATTTTTCTTGGCCCTCGACACCGACTTCCGGAAGGAGCAGGTGTCGGCTATAGCGGGCGATCTGATCTTGTGACAAGCCCATAAGATGTTATCCAATAAAAGGTTTTTTAATCTGATAATCAATATTACGAAATATAAAAACAATTTTAGCAGAAAGGGCTTCGGTGTCCAAAAAATAAAGTTGGTGAAGAAAGGTGTCCAGTAGTTGGTTTTTTTATTAGCTATTGTTAAATAGAAAAACCGTGTTCACTTTTATCCACAGAAATGCCACCACTAGAATCAAAAGTATGCTTGAGATGAATAACTTTGAGGTATTTGAAAAATAGATGTAGTTAGAGTTTCGTATTAAATATTCCGGTTTTTATAGATAAGAAATGCAGAGACTTTTTTACGTAACTTCATTAAAAACCTGTTTGAATCCAGCGATGGATCCTTCAAGAATTTGGTTAGGAACGCAATAAGAGATTCTGAAATATCCAGGGGATCCGAATCCTCGGCCCGGGACAACCAATATTTTTTTTTCTGCTAATTTTTGGGTAAATAATACTTCATCTTTGAGAGGCGATTTAGGGAAAAAATAAAATGCCCCTTGTGGTTTAACGACAGAATACCCAATACTGATAAGTTCCGCATAAAGAAAATCACGTTTCTTTCTGTAAAACTCGGCATCCACTGAAATATTTTGTACATTTTTTATAACTCGTTGGATCAATGCTGGAGCATTAACAAAACCTAGCACTCGATTACAAAAAATAAGACCTGATATTAGATTTTCAACATCAGCACATTTAGGATGCACTGCTACATAACCAATTCGTTCACCAGGTATAGCAAGGTCCTTTGAATGCGATGTTATGTAAATACTGTTTTCATATAATTCGAGAATATTGGGTGTCTCAACTCCATCAAAAACTATTTTTTTATATGGATCATCTGATATGAGGTATATCGGGTTATTGTTACCAGTTGAATATTCTCTAAGGATAGATGCTAATTCCTCAAGCATTTTTCGAGGATAGACTACCCCAGTTGGATTATTGGGAGAATTAATAATTACAGCTTTAGTTTTTGGTGAAATTGCGCCTCGAAGAGCGTTAAAATTAAGACTAAAATCTTCATTTGTTGATACGACTACAGTTTTCCCTCCATGGTTTTCAGAATAAAATAGGTACTCTACAAAAAATGGTGAAAACACGATGACCTCTTCATCAGGATCCAAAAGAGTTTTAAGTGTAATATTTAATCCGCCTGCCGCACCACACACCATGACAATGTGGTCAGCTGCTAGTTCGGTGCAGTTTGTTTCAGTCGTTAAAGAACGCGCTATCTCTTTCCGCACATCGTGAAGACCTGCATTAGGCATGTAGCGATGGAGTCCTGGAGTAGTATCGTTGGCAGCTAATTTAATCGCCTGGAGAACTTTCTCTGGAGGCTCAATCACAGGGTTTCCCAAAGA
>JAPYPM010000150.1 GCA_029937635.1 Nitrospinaceae bacterium | reverse complement strand
TTTTTGTTTGTTTAAGTTTTCAATGTAGTCATTGGCATTATACCAGTTAATATAATTTCCTGTTTCCCTGTAAGCGTAACCTTCTTGCCACATAAGCCCTGTCAATAAATCTGTGATAGTTCCATTATCGTTACCTATAAAGCGTTGTTTTATCAAATTATTTTTATCGGTCATTGAAAAATATTATTAGTCTATTTTGTTCTAGCAATATCGAATTCTACTGAATTCAATAGAGTCGAGGGTTGAAATTGATAGCTACATTCTTCTCCGTTATCAGATTCGATAGGGTAACGGTGGCATAAAAGTGGCTTTGCTTCCAAGTCTTGGTGCACTTTGCATTCATTTTCGGGTCCAAGTTGTTGGCAAGGAATATTGATAGAGTAAAACAGCTGGTTACGTGCGGTATTTTCGCCGACTAGACAAATTCCACGATAGCTAAGATAAAGCTCTAATTCTTTTATACTTTTATGTTGGCTCAGTGTTACATCTCTAACTACCGTGATATTTAATGTTTTGCAACATTCCCCGCATTTATTGCATTCACCCGTACGTATTAACAATTTGTTACCCCTGATTGAAAATTGACAAATTATATTGTCCCTCTTTAGTTCACACACTCAGCCGAATGAGTTATTTTTTCTTTTTGATTTTGGGATCTATTTTTGACGCCTCATAAGTTGCTCTGATAGTTGTATTAATACCTCCACGTACGTTAAACGCTCCAATTACTTCCATCCAACGAGGGGAAGATATCTGTACCAAGTCATCAAGAATATCATTTATCACTTTTTCGTGAAATGCACCTTGATTTCGAAACGACCAGAGGTATAGCTTAAGCGATTTTAACTCTATGCACACTTTATTGGGGATATAGCGAATTTCCAGTTCAGCAAAATCAGGCTGACCCGTTTTTGGACATAAGCAGGTGAATTCTGGGCATTCCATTTCGATTTCATAATCTCGATCCGGATGTGAATTATTAAATGTTTCTAAACTGTGAAGCGATTTTTTTTTCATAATTATGTAATATTTTGAATGGTGACCTTGCTTTTGAAAGTTATGATCACATTATATTATTAGCACTCTTAAGTGAGGAGTGCTAATATATGAATCATATCGTTTTAAAAAGCTCTTAAAATTTAAATAAATCATTATTTTATAATGACTTATGGGGTTAGTTTAGTGGATTTTTAGCTTAAGTAGGCTAAAAATCATTGTTATTAATATAGTTTATCATTATTTACCGAGGAGTATCGAATGAATATCAGACCGTTGCAAGACCGCATTATGGTTCAACCTATTTTAGAAAAAGAAGTCCAAAAGGGTGGAATTATTATTCCTGACTCAGCCAAAGAAAAACCAATTGAAGGTAGAGTGAAAGCTGTTGGCAAAGGCAAAATTGGGGATGATGGGAAACCCATTAAGTTAGAAATTAAGGTAGGCGATAAAGTTCTCTATAGTAAATATGGAGGAACGGAAATCAAAGTTGATGGAGAAGATTATCTCCTCATGAGAGAAGACGATGTTCTAGGCATTATAGAGAAATAAATTTGTGAACTAGAAATTTTAATTTTTTTTAAATATACCTATTTTTACTTTAATAATAAGGAGTATTGTTTAATGGCTAAACAAATTACATACGACGAAGCAGCAAGACATAAAATTATGTCTGGAGTCAATCAACTCGCGGATACAGTTAAATTAACCTTGGGACCTAGAGGCCGCAATGTTATCATCGATAAAAAATTTGGCTCACCGACTATTACTAAGGATGGCGTGACAGTAGCTAAGGAAATTGAATTGGCTGATCCATTTGAAAATATGGGTGCACAAATGGTCAATGAGGTTGCAAGTAAAACTAGTGATAATGCTGGTGATGGTACGACCACAGCAACAGTTTTGGCTCAGGCTATTTTTCGTGAAGGTATGAAGAACGTTACAGCTGGAGCAAATCCTATGGATATCAAGCGTGGTATCGAGGCAGCTGTAGCCGCTCTAATTCCGGAAATTCAAAGAATTGCCAAACCAACCAAAAATAAAAAAGAAATAGCCCAGATTGGAACTATCTCTGCTAATCACGATATTGCCATAGGTGAAATCATCTCAGAGGCAATGGATAAAGTCGGCAAAGATGGTGTTATTACGGTTGAAGAAGCGAAAAGCATGGATACATCATTGGAAATTGTGGAAGGTATGCAGTTTGACCGTGGTTATCTGTCTCCTTATTTTGTTACAGACTCAGAACGTATGGAGGCAGTTTTAGAAGATGCGCATATTCTATTGCATGAGAAGAAAATCTCAAACATGAAGGACATGCTCCCATTACTTGAGAAAATTGCAAAGGGTGGTAAGCCACTAGTTATTATTGCTGAAGATGTTGATGGTGAAGCACTTGCAACATTGGTTGTTAATAAACTAAGAGGTACTTTGAATGTGTGTGCCATTAAAGCCCCTGGATTTGGCGATCGTAGAAAAGAAATGCTTAATGATATTGCGATTTTAACGGGTGGAACGGTTATCACAGAAGACATTGGTGTTAAGTTAGAGAATGTAGACATCAAAGACTTGGGTACTGCTAAGAGAATCACCGTTGATAAGGAAAATACTGTCATTATCGATGGTAAAGGAAAAGCTTCTGATATCCAAGGTCGAGTCAAGCAGATTCGTAATCAGATCGAGGAAACCACTTCCGATTATGACCGCGAAAAATTGCAAGAAAGGCTTGCTAAACTGGTTGGTGGTGTTGCTATTATTAAAGTTGGTGCTGCTACTGAAACTGAGATGAAGGAGAAGAAAGCTCGCGTGGAAGATGCCCTTCATGCTACTCGTGCAGCAGTTGAGGAAGGTATTATTCCTGGTGGTGGTGTAGCTCTTTTGAGAGCTGCCCATGTTTTAGATAAGATAAAGGGCGATCATGATTATCTTCTCGGTGTAAAGATCATTAAAAGATCGATTGAGGAGCCAATGCGCCAAATTGCCAAGAATGCTGGTGAAGAAGGTACTGTTATCGTAGAGCATGTAAAAACTCTTAAAGGTGACCATGGCTATGATGCAAAAAATGGTACTTACGTTGATATGATTAAAGCTGGGATCATTGATCCTGCTAAGGTGTGTCGTACTGCACTACAAAATGCTGCAAGTATCTCCGGACTACTTTTGACTACAGACGCTATGATTACGGACATTCCAGAGGATGATAAACATGACCATGGTCCTGCTGGTGGTGGTGGCGGCATGGGCGGCATGGGTGGTATGGGTGGTATGGGTGGTATGCCAGGTATGATGTAGGGAAGGCAACCCAGTTAAATTAAGAAAGATTAAACCCCAGCCTTAAGGGCTGGGGTTTTTTTTTACAAACTTAGCAATCCTATTGAGATATCTTTAAATATAAATCTTTCGACTAATGATAGTTGCAAAATTACTATAAGTTTCATTAGACTCGGAGGTCTAGTTGCAAACCTACTGAACGTATTGGCATATTTTTGTTCGAGCATAGATAAAGCCCGTTTTTACATATCTTTTACTGTTAGGGACTTTTTTGATTTCTGAAAACTTAAAACAAGTTAAGCAACGTATTATAGAGGCGGCAAAACGAGCTGGACGCAACCCTTTAGATATAAGGTTATTAGCCGTAACTAAAGAACAAAACGATGTGATCGTTGCCGAGGGGGTTCGGGCTGGGATGAATCTCTTGGGAGAAAATAAGATCCAGGAAGCTCGGGATAAAATAGAAAGCCTTGGTAGAAATGGACTGGAGTGGCACTTCATTGGACATTTGCAAAAAAATAAAGTGAAGTTTGTTTTTGGTTTGTTCGATTTAATTCATTCTGTAGATAGCTTGCCTCTGGCTGAGGCGATTCACAAAAAAGGCCAGAAAGTTGGATGTTGCATGCCCATATTATTGCAGGTCAATATATCCGGTGAGAAATCAAAACTTGGCATTGAGCCTCTTGAACTGCTCAAAGAAATACATAAGTTCGCTAAACTTGAAGGGGTAAAAATTAGTGGATTGATGACTATTCCTCCATTTGATAGCAATGCAGAAAATTCTCGGTCGTATTTTACTCGTTTACGAGAGTTACGCGACACCTGCTCTAATCTAAATATTCCTCGAATTAATTTAGATGAATTGTCAATGGGTATGTCCAATGACTATGAAATAGCTATAGAAGAGGGTGCAACCCTTGTGCGAGTTGGTACAGGATTGTTTGGCTCAAGATCTTCCATAAAGAAAATGCCACTAGTTGAATGATAGGATTATTTGCCTCATAATGGATCAGCTTTGAGTATAAAGGATATTTTTAAGGTGGGTTTTCGGTTTAGAAATTTCAGGAGATTACTATTGTGTTGACTAATAAAAAATTAGGTTTTATCGGTGGCGGAAATATGGCAGAGGCTTTAGTAAAAGGTCTTTTAGCCTCATCACTGGTTGCTTCGAAAGATATTTTTATTTCTGATTTAATCACTGATCGTCTGGAATATCTAAGCAAGGAATATAAAGTTAAGACAACTGGTGATAATCGCGTATTAGTTGAAAAAAGTGACATATTGGTTTTAGCGGTTAAACCTCAAACAGTTAAAAAGGTATTAGAGTCTTTCTCAGATCTTATCGATAGTAATAAAAATATAATTTCAGTGGCGGCTGGTATTTCAATCAGCCTTATCGAAGATACTGTGGACGCAGAAGGTAACAAGAAAATTTCTGTGATACGTACAATGCCAAACACACCAGCACTAGTTCAGGAAGGAGCTACAGCGATTTGCGGAGGTGAACATTCGTCTAAACTAGATATAAAGACTGCACACCATATTTTTAAGGCTATTGGGCAGACGGTTGATATCGAAGAAATTCATATGGATGCGGTTACGGGATTAAGCGGCAGTGGCCCCGCCTATATTTTTATGATTATCGAGGCATTATCTGATGCGGGTGTCAAAGTTGGTTTGTCTCGAGAAGTCTCCAATACATTAACTATTCAAACTATCCTGGGTTCAGCAAAACTGGTAAGAGATAGTGGGAAACATCCAGGAGAACTTAAGGACATGGTAACCTCTCCTGGTGGGACCACGATTTCAGGATTGCACATGCTTGAAAAGGGCGGTATTCGAAACGCGCTTATGAACGCTGTTGAAATGGCAACACAACGCTCAAGAGAACTTGGGAAAAATAAATAAATATAAAAGTTGTTTAAAACGAGTCTCTACTTCGCACGAAACTTTAGAAATTCTCCCCAACCAGCTACTAACAAACCAAGAATTTCAATCCAAAGAGGGTGAAGAACATGTTCGGGGCGCATGAAGTAAAGAGTCATCATCATTAGGACTCCCACCATGGCGATGGTCATTCCGTTATATGTCATGTTCATTCCTTTGACATATTTCTCAGGATCCCTAAGTTCTTTTTTAATTTCAGGTCTTAGCTCTACTTCCCACATTGTGACTCTTCCTATGTAGGTTCGCTATTTAAATACAGCGCCTCATTTAGACTTCCGGAACGATAGCCTTCTGGATCTATTGTTATTTTTTGGAAACCAATCTTTTTTAAGCGATTTATAGTTTTTTCATAGAGCCCATTTTTCATTAGGCTAGGGATTTCCGTTTTTAATAACTCAATGCGTGCCATATCTCCGTAGTGGCGCACTCGGACTTCCTTAAATCCTTCCTCTAGAAAAATCTCTTCCGCTTCATTAACCATCGACAGTTTTTTAGCGGTAACAGGTTGCCCATAGGGTATTCGAGATGATAGACAAGCCAGTGCAGGTTTTTCCCAGTTGGTGAGACCCATATCGCGAGCCAAGTTACGAACATCTTGTTTATTAAGTTGGCTTTCCACAAGAGGACTAATAATGCCTGCTTCTTTTGCGGCTGTTATTCCAGGGCGATGATCTCCTAAATCATCTAAGTTT
>JAPYPM010000149.1 GCA_029937635.1 Nitrospinaceae bacterium | reverse complement strand
ATCCCATACTTCTCTAGGATGCTCTCTAAAATCTTCTATATTTCTCCACACCGCTCGGATCATTCCAGTTTTATCAATTAAAAATGTCGAACGTTCAATCACTTTAACCATTTGTCCAAGGTCATCTTCTTCTTTAATTACCCCGTATAAATCAGTAACTTTTTTATATTCATCAGCAAGCAAAGTAAAGCCCATCTGGTAAACTTCTATGAACTGCTGATGTGCATTTACTCCATTCCAACTACAACCCATTAATTCAACTTCACGAGTTTTAAACTTCCGATTCCACTCGTTAAAAGTTACCATTAATCTAGTATCTTCAGGACTACTATCAACAGCATAAAAACACAATGCTACCCATTTTTTATCCTGAAAATCTTTGAGCTTGACCATAACCTTTTCCTCAGCGGAAGGGCTGGTCTCACCCGCTTTATACCCGTAAACGGCCGGCAAATCAAATCCGGGCGCACGATCACCTACCTCTAAAGCTGACATGAACACCTCAAATCAAAAGTTAACAATTACTACTCACCAAAGGCTATTTTCAGCAACGGCTCTACTTCACCTTTGGCTTCCATTTCATCAAGAATATCGGTATCTCCATAAAACTTGCCATCAATAAAAACCTTGGGTAATGTTGGCCAATTTGTCATTTTGCTCAAAGCTTCTCGTTTATTCATATCCTCCAAACAATTTATCACTTCAAACGGATGCCCATATTTATTAAAAAACTGAACCGTTTCTGCGGTGAACCCACATTGCGGCGCAGACTTGGTACCTTTGCCGTAAATCAAAATCTTGTTATTAGCTATTTCTTCTTTGATTACATCATCGATCGAAGACATTTTTTTAAAACTCCTATTTTAAGAATAAAGATTAATATTTTTTTTAAAAAATTTATTTTTTCTAAGCAGGTACCGCAGTTTTTATTTCTGCGGCATGGACTCTACCATCTTGCATCGCTGGATTCAATACAGCCTGAACCGCCCGGTGTCTTGCCATAAGATCCATAGGCTCGAATGTGGCTGATGTTACATGGATTATAAAATGATCCTTCATCCCTGTCTTATCAAGTATTTCAACCTCGGCGTCAGGTATAGACTCCTTCACTAAAGCTGCTAAATCTGGAATACTAATCATAGAACGCTATAACTCCTATTAGATGGTGAACTATTGAATCTGTTGCAGTTTATTTGATTCTACATTCTATAAAAAGTTTTATTTTTTTCAACTTATGAGTATCGACCTTTAAGTCAATCAATAGCTGTAGCCCAACAAACCATTAATTTTAATGGCTTTAAGGAAATAAAGCCAATAATATTTAAAGTAATAGCTATAATTTTTTATTAACTTTTAGTATAATAAAAAGAAACTTAAACGGTGCCTGAATCATCTTACATGATGTCACACCCTTTATATACAGTATTTCACCATGGAGAAATGAATGGCAGTTACTCAAGAATTTATCAAGGTTTCAATGATTGCCAAAGATGAGGTCAGAAAGTTGGTCGTGGCAGAAAATAATCCGGAGATAGGCCTGCGTTTAGGTGTAAAAGGTGGTGGGTGTTCTGGTTTATCATACGACCTTGCATTTACCCCAACAGAAAAAGGGGATACGGTCATTGAACATGAAGGCTTCAAGGTTTTCATGGACGCAAAGAGCCTTATTTATTTAAAAGGAATGATGTTGGACTACAAAGGTGGGCTTGATGGTAAAGGATTTATTTTTGTAAACCCGAATGCAACTTCTACTTGCGGTTGCGGTGAGTCATTCTCCATCACCTGATAATCGATACTTCTTTGCAAATTATTACTACTCTTGCCTCTCAGGAAAATCATCGCTATCTACGAGAAAAAGCTGGCTATTTTTTTCTAGATGACTTGTGTATTATTTTAGCTAAGGGTTCAGACCTCTTTAGCTACCTTCAGACTCAAACAACTAACGATGTAAAACAATTAAAAATCGGTCAAGGCCAAAATAATGCTATTGTTGACCGAAAAGCTAAAGTCATCTCCACATTCTCCCTTCATCGTACAGGCGAAGATTCGGCAGTTATACTGGTTGAGACTCTACAAAAAGAAAATCTACTAAACCATCTAAATAATTTTCTATTTCGCGAGGATGTCACTCTCAGTTCCTCTGATCAGTTTCTTCTAGCCGTACAGGGCCCTAGAAGCTTAGAAGTTATAGAAAATTTTACGAGAAGCCGAGTATCTATTCCGGAAAAACCCAACGATATCTTTGAGTTTAAATATGAAGAAAAGCCTGCTCTAGCAATCGCTAAATCCCTGACAGGAGAGGAAGGTTGTGTACTGGCATTCCAAACCACATCAAAAGAAATCATAACGTGCAAACTACTAGAAATCGAGCAACAAAATTTATTAGTCCAGGTTGACTCTCATGCGCGAGAAGTATTCCGTATTGAGTCCGGTCTTCCACGTTACGGAAAGGATATCAATAATAAGAATATCCTTCCTGAGACAGGTCTTGAACACACATCGGTTAGCTATAATAAAGGTTGCTATATTGGGCAGGAAGTTATTGCTCGCATTAAAACATATGGCGCACCCAATTTTTCTCTCATGGGGTTGATTCTTAAAGGTACTGATCTTCCATTAATCGATGGAGAAATTAAACTAGACTCTAAAAAACTTGGAGTAATTAAAAGCTCTATATTTTCCTATTCCCTTCAAAAAAATATCGCGTTGGCTTATATTCAAAAAGACCATAGAAGCCCAGATATTGATTTGGATGTAACAATAGGTAACATACCTTGTAAAGTAAGAACATGCCTTCTTCCTTTTTATCAACCGCAATCCCGTAAAGATCACTCAAAACTACTACAAGATAAAGCTCTTAAGCTTTATCAGGAGCAAGATGACCTTGATCAACCGGTTACTTTACTCAGAGAAGCTATTGAGCTAGATCCTAAAAATGCTACCGCATATGAAGCATTGGGAGTATTTTTATCCAAGCAAAACAAATTAGACGAAGCAATTTCTCTGATGAAACGCCTAGTAGAAATCAATCCAGAAGAAATTATGGCACATTCTAATCTTTCCGTATATTACATGCAGCAAGGACGAATCGAGGATGCTGAGCGTGAAAAAGGAGAGGCAACTGCTATTCAATTTGATAAAGCAATATCAGAAAATATGGCTAAAAAGAAAACCGACAATTTAGAAAAAAAAAATTTAGCGGAAAGGGAAGAAAAAATTTCAATGTTCAAACAAGTACTAGAAATAGATCCCATAGATCAAGTAGCAAATTTTGGTTTAGGGTCTGTTTACCACGATCTAAAGCGATATAAAGAAGCCTTGCCCCCGCTTCAAACGGTTGTAAAGGAATATAAAGATTACTCAGCCGCTTATGTCCTTTTAGGAAAGACAATGGAAAAACTTTTAAGGCAGGATGAGGCTATGCAAATATATCGAGATGGCATCGCTGTAGCATCAAAAAAAGGAGATTTGATGCCACTCAAAGAAATGCAACAAAAGCTCAATCAGCTACTACACCCGATCTCCTGATTCTTCAAATAAACTCATAAATCAGTACCTATTTATCGGGTAAAACTCTACTGAAGCTATTATCGTGGTTCACATTCTGCTGGCGCATTTGCAATCAGATCGTTTTCCATACTATAGGATAGCGACCGATACTCGGGCTCCTCAACCTTAATAGGTTCAACATCTAACAAAGTAACTTCATTTTTAATGAAGCAGGAAAGAATATCAATAACATCCTTATATAGTCCGCGCTCCGCCTTTCTGGAACCAAAAATGCAAAACAAAGGCATCCAACGTCCCACATGGTTTCTAATGAATTTTTTCATGCCGCTTAAAAGAACCCCTATTTTACGTTCATCATGGCCATTTTGTATACCGTAGGCCATGCGGAAGCACATATAGGACATAAAGGATAGTTCATTTGAGATGTGATCAATTCGCTCTTTAGATTGCGTCCTCGGTAGCTCAAAACCAAAGGTCTCAAAAAACCCACCCAACTGAATTAATACGTCAGTTTGAGACTGGACACCACCTTCCGTACCATACTGCATTTCATACGGAGGGCACTCCATGGATACAGCATGTCCAAAAACACGAATATACTCGCCTTGGACCTGTTTAATTGTCATCTTTGGGAGATAATTACTAAAACCATCTACGGTGGATTTTAATTCTCCCCATAGTTCCTCGTCTACCATTATTATATCCATAGGCTCGAGTAACGATTTGGGTCGAAAAAACTTCCTGTTCCACGGATAACTAAAAACTAGAGACAAGATCTCGTAAACCCTACCACGTGCTAAGCTTAAGGAAACTCTTTCTTCTTTCAACTCTTCCAACGTTCCGGTCTCACCGAAAAGTGCAAGCATCTGATCCATTGCTTTGGTTTCAACTGCCATAATTAGCTCCAAAAAAGGTTACACGCCGGCTCTCAATTCATAAACTTCAATACAACGGTCACATCCACCATCTTTGTTTTCCCAGTCTGGGAAATCAATCTGTATTGCTTCGATTACCATTTCATCGCAAATACTTTCTGGGTCATCCACCCAATTGTAGGTGGGGAATTTACACAAGGGGCAAGGAGAACCCTGAAGGTGAATATAGTCCCTCTCCTCCTCTGATATATCAACATCGTCCACGTACTTACTCATCAATGACTCAAGATCAGTAGCCATGGACAATAGCTCTTCATGTGTAAACTTATCAGCTTGCCATATTCCCTCAAATATTCCACGCCTCTGTTTCTCTGGAATTTTTCTATAGAAATTATCAAACTCCCTATAACGTGCTTCTCTGGGCATAGTAGAAATGATGCCAGTTCGGGCCAGTCTTGAGTCGACATATATATTCCACAGCAGACGGAACCTAGCTGTTATTAAATTTTTTACTGAGGGATTACCAGGAATGAACGCATCCTCATAATCGAATTCAGGGTCAACCATATCTTTTGCATGCATGAATTCTTGGATAAGAAAAGCATCCAGCTCTTGAGCTTCCTCTGGATTACAAAAACGACTGGCCAGTACCCGCATTTCTATCATTGGTCTACCTGAAATACGATTCAAAACATTAGAACCCTCATCAACTTTATTGATCGCGCGTTTAACATGAACCTCATTTATCCGCTCTTCAAATTCACGAATCATATCGTAAGCAACAACACTATCATCGACATCTTCTCCACTGTCTTTGTCGTCTTCTGTATTGCTTTCTATTTGGGAATCCTTACCGGTGGGGGGATCTAACTGATCATCAGAACTTGTTTCAGATGAATCATCTTCCATACCTGGGACATTATGTATTGATGCGCTAGACTCTCCCATCTCGGCTGCCAACTCTCCAGGAGCTTCGTCTGATTCTAGGGCAGCTGCAGCAAGTTGAGCTCTTCTTGTAGCGCGTTTTCTTTTAGGTATCAATCCCACGGCTTCAAGCGCTCGGAGAACATGGTCTCCTAATTTAAGTCGCTCAATAAAAAATATCTTATTGACTTTCTCAAAGGCAATCTCTCTATCATCTTCTGGAAGTTCATAAATAGGGTCGGCTAAGGAATGGTACTCGTCATAATCGGCACGATACCCAGATCTCTCAAGATGATTGAGATGTCTGAACGCGGCCTCTTCCATAAGTTGCGGACTATAAATTACTTTCACAGGCGCCCCTTTAACAATTCATCACTAAACTTTACAAGGTGTATATAATTAGGCATACAACCCCTCCTTTTTTAACCGTAGGATATCAGGAATTTATATTGAATTTCAATACCGATGTCAAGAAAATACAACTTTTTTTACCCTCGATAAAATTGAGTAAAGCAATTGAAATTACTAAACTTACTTTGATTTAATTTTTATCAATTGACTAACTCATCTAAAATTATAATGCAACTCAATGATTCTAAATGACTTACCCTAACTATTGGACGGTTAATAT